>JBIKRO010000127.1:0-4827 GCA_044349095.1 Aquirufa sp.
ATAGGGCTTTGAATCTACATTCATTGCTCGGTCAATGGAACTCATAATCTTAGCATCCACATCTGTTTCTACTGGAATGGAAACGGACGTTTTCTCCCAAGCCATTTGTATGTTCAGCTTATTAGCTGAAACATCTGAAAATTGGATTGAGAACGATTCAACTGAACTAGCCAGCGTGGTAGAAGGTACGGTAACTTTTAATACATCTTCTGATGCATTATAATTGAAAACTCCATTGGTTCCTTTGCTGAAAATAATCACCCATGATTTCTCAGATGGGATAGACATTACTTGGTAGGTTCCCGCTTTTAACGATTGGCCTGCTACTTTAACATCCTCACCAAACGTGAATTTAGTAGGGGAATTAGCACCTGTTCTCCATAATTTACCAAAAGGAACAATGTCACCAAATATTTTACGCCCTTTAATGACAGGCCTAGAATAAACGACCTCGATGGCCGAAAGAGAAAAATCTTGTTTAATCGTTTGCCCAGGACTTGGCGCAGGAATTTTTATTCCTTGTCCAAAGGAGTTAAACATCATCCCTAAAACTAGGGTCATCATTAAAATCTTTTTCATTGCTTATGCGGATAAAGCCTCTGCACCACCCACAATCTCCAAGATTTCCTTGGTAATAGCTGCTTGGCGAGAACGGTTATACTCTAATTTTAATGCTTTGATTAATTCACCAGCATTTTCAGTGGCTTTGTCCATGGCTGTCATTCGGGCCCCATGCTCAGATGCATTAGACTCTAATAAAGCTCTAAAAACAGATAGCTTAATGGATTTCGGAATCAATTCTTGGATAATTTCCTCTTCCGTCGGCTCAAAAATATAATCCACAGCACTCGATTTTGTTTCCGCGGCCAAAGGCACCATCGGCAACAATTGCTCCGTTTCAATAATTTGAGTCGCTACGTTTTTGGAATAATTGAACAAAACCTCCACGACATCGTATTTTTTTTCAGTAAAATCAGTTAAAATCATTTCACCAATCTCACGTACGTTGGCAAAATTCAAGCGAGTGAAAATATCAGTGTAGGTATCTTCAATTTTATACCCTCTTCTGCTTAAATATTCACCTCCTTTTTTACCCAAAGGTAAAACAGTCACATTGCCTGAAGCTTGTAAAGCAGCGTATTTAGCATCCACTAGGGCTATTACTGCCTTGCCAACATTCGCATTGAATGCACCACATAGACCTCTATCTGAAGTTACCACTACAATCAATACGTTTTTAACTTCACGTACTTCCGTAAATGGATTGGATTGTCCAGCTTCTGTTTGAGCAGAAACGGTGGATATCATTTCAGCTAATTTTTTTGCGTATGGTCGCATCTGGCTAATGGCGTCTTGTGCGCGTCTCAACTTCGCCGCTGAAACCATTTTCATGGCCTTGGTGATTTGTTGGGTCGAATTAACCGATACAATTCTATTTCTTACTTCTTTTAAGGAAGCCATCGTATTCTAATTTTTAAACTGCGTATTTAGCACCAACTTCTTGACCTACTCTCTTAAGGGTAGCTGTTAAAGTATCATCAAATTTACCTGCACCCAAAGCATCTAAAGTTGCTTTTTCAGTAGCACGAAGTACTTGGATGAAATCTTTCTCAAATTCACGCACCTTGTTCTCCGGAATTAAATCCAAAGATCCAGTCGTAGCTAAGTAAATCATCGCCACCTGATCTTCAACACGTTGAGGTGCAAATTGAGGTTGCTTTAACATTTCTAAGTTACGACGACCACGGTCAATCGTTAATTTTGTTGACGCATCTAAATCTGAACCAAATTTAGAGAATGCCTCCAATTCACGGAATTGCGCTTGATCTAATTTTAAGGTACCAGCTACTTTTTTCATGGACTTAATCTGAGCATTACCTCCCACACGTGATACCGAAATACCTACGTTGATCGCCGGACGAATACCCGCATTAAATAAATTAGTCTCTAAGAAAATCTGACCATCTGTAATCGAAATCACGTTGGTCGGAATATAGGCAGAAACGTCACCTGCTTGAGTTTCAATGATGGGAAGTGCCGTTAATGAACCACCTCCTTTAACGATTCCTTTGATGGAATCAGGTAAATCATTCATCGCTCTTGCAATATCATCTGAACTATTAATCTTAGCCGCACGCTCTAATAAGCGCGAGTGAAGATAAAAAACGTCTCCTGGATAGGCTTCACGTCCTGGTGGGCGACGAAGCAATAAGGATACTTCACGGTAAGCTACTGCTTGTTTTGATAAATCATCATAAACAACCAAAGCAGGTCTACCAGTATCACGGAAAAATTCACCGATGGCGGCACCTGTAAATGGAGCATAAAACTGCATTGGCGCAGGATCAGCAGCAGAAGCCGAAACAACTACTGTATAGTCCATTGCTCCAGCTTTACGTAAAGTTTGCTCTACCTGCTTAATTGTACTTGCTTTTTGACCTATGGCCACATAGATACAATAAACCGGCTCCCCTTTATCGAAAAATTCTTTTTGATTAATAATTGTGTCAATACAAACTGCGGTTTTTCCTGTTTGACGATCGCCAATTACAAGCTCACGTTGACCACGTCCTACCGGAATCATAGCGTCAATCGCTTTAATTCCCGTTTGCAATGGTTCTGTCACCGGCTGGCGGAAAATTACTCCTGGAGCTTTACGCTCCAATGGCATTTCATATAAAGTACCTGTGATAGGTCCATTACCATCGATAGGCTCTCCTAAGGTATTCACAACACGTCCCAAAATCCCATCTCCTACCTGTACTGAGGCAATCATATTGGTTCTCTTCACGGTATCACCCTCTTTCACTAATTTGGAATCACCCAAAAGTACGGCTCCTACATTGTCCTCCTCTAAGTTCAAGGCCAAAGCCTTTAGGCCATTTTCGAAAACAATTAATTCTCCGGCTTGAACATTCGAAAGGCCGTAAATACGGGCTACACCATCACCCACTTGGAGTACGGTGCCTATTTCTTCTAATTCTGCTTGCGTTTTAGCCTGCGATAACTGCTCCCTAAGGATGGCTGAAACTTCATCTGGTCTTACTGATGCCATATGGAAATGGTGGTTTATTGATTTTGATAAATTGTACTAAATTCGGGTGCAAAAATACTCACGAAATTTGAATATTCCCATAAAAAATTCAAAAAAAGACCTTTTAATTTAGACTTTTTTTAGATTGGTTTAATCTGTTGAAAATTTCCCTTGTTAATTGGCGTTAAAATTCTTGGGAAAGATTCATTTTTCACTATCTTCGAAAATTATTTTACCTAATTAATCGAACATGAAATTTTCTTATTTAAAGCTTTTCATTCTTTGTGCGATGTTTTCATCCACTTCTATTTCCTTAGCTCAAACAAAAGTTCCTGCTAATAAAAACACAAAACCAAAAATCAATTCGGTTGCCGCCAAAAGCAAAAGTACTGATGCCACAAAATCGGTTATGAAATTTAATTCTGCGCTAGACTCCGTTTCCTATGCGGTGGGTGTTTTGGTGGCTGGAAATTTTAAATCACAAAACATTAGCTTGAACGTCGACATGGTAGCCAAAGGATTTGCCTCAGCTTCTCAAGGTGGAAAATTAGTTTTAACTGAAGCTGAATGTCAAAACATTATGAATACGTTTATGATGAAAAATCAAGAGCGCCAAACCGCTGAAACGGCTAAGCAATTTTTGCCTAATAAAGAGATTGGTGAAAAGTTTTTGGCCGACAACAAAAAGAAGGATTCCGTGATGACCACAGCGAGTGGTTTGCAGTATAAAGTGATAAAAATGGGTACAGGTCCAAAACCTTTAGCCACGGATAAAGTTAAGACTCATTATCACGGAACTTTGATTGATGGATCTGTGTTTGATTCATCGGTCCAACGAGGTGAGCCTGTTTCATTTCCAGTATCTGGTGTGATACCGGGCTGGGTTGAGGCACTCCAATTAATGCCAGTGGGTTCTAAGTGGAAATTATACATTCCCCAAGAATTAGCGTACGGTATTCGTGGTGGAGGACAAACAATTAAACCTTATTCTGCTTTAGTTTTTGAGGTGGAACTTTTAGAAATAGAAAAATAAGTTTGAAACATTACAAAATCTATGAAGAAGATACTGCCGCTTTTAATCCCGATATCATTCATTTTTGTGCTTTTTCTTCATGGCAAATCGCAAGGAGATTTACCGAGTAGTACAGCCTATTATCAAGAAGGTGATTTAAAGCCAACCGAAACACAGAAAAAGGTCGAGCGATTGGTTTTTGGGATTTTGAGCAATTATCATTACCGCAAAATAGCTGTGAATGATTCTTTGTCTTCTAAAATTTATGATGCTTACATTAAGGAGCTTGATCCTAATAAAGTATTTTTTATTGCTTCTGACATTGAAGATTTGGAAAAATTTAGATTTACCATCGACGAGCAACTCAGCGCAGGAGATCTTACCTCAGCTTTCCAAATTTATAATTTGTACCAAACGCGGTACAAGGAGCGTTATGCTTTTATTCATGCTGTTTTAAATAAATCTTTTGATTTTAATGCCGATGAAACCTATCAGCCTAATCGTGACAAAGCCGTTTGGGCGAAATCTGCAGAAGAGTTGAATGATTTTTGGCGTAAAGATATTAAGCGTCAATTGCTAGACTGGAAAATTGGCGGAAAAGCGGATTCAACCGCCATTCGTGAGATTAAGGATCGTTATGCTAGGTCGGAAAAATACATGGCGCGCACGAAATCTGAGGATGTATTCCAAGTTTTCATGAATGCATATACGGAAAGTATTGACCCTCATACTTCCTATATGATACCGAAAGCAGCCCAAGAGTTTAATAAGGATATGGCTC
>JBIKRO010000066.1:0-16206 GCA_044349095.1 Aquirufa sp.
CCTGAGCCAGGATCAAACTCTCCATTGTAAATAATCTTTGGATGTTTGACTGCTCTTATTTTAATATAAGAAAATTGTCATTATCCTTGTCTTGAATGCTAATTCTTCGATACCATGATTTAAACATGGCACCTCTTCTTTATTTCTATCAACACGTCAAAGAACTCTCTAAACTCAATTCTATAATTCACTATTTCTAGCCTTTATATCCTCTCGTTTTTGATCTAGCAGCGTTTTGCTAGTAATTGGGAGTGCAAAGATGTAGGATTAAATTTGAAATAGCAAACTGGGAGTGAATCTTTTTCTAATAATAACCCATTGATTATTTTGGAAGGCAGCTAATCAACTGAAAATCAAAGAATAAAAAATGAAAAAAAATTGAAAAAAAATTAAGAAATAATTAAAGAGAAGCGCTTTGATATTAGTTTTCCAAGAAAGGATAACGGAAATCCGTCGGCGAAACAAAGACTTCTTTGATCGTTCGAGGAGAAACCCAACGCAATAAATTCAAGTAAGACCCAGCCTTGTCATTCGTGCCAGATGCCCGCGCACCCCCAAAAGGTTGTTGGCCCACCACCGCACCCGTACACTTATCATTTAAATATAGATTTCCAGCGGCATGCATTAAGGCCGACTTCGCCTCCTCCATCGCATAAGAATCCCGTGCAAAAATCGCTCCGGTCAAAGCATAAGCGGAAGTCTCATCAACTATTTTCAAGGTGTTTGCCCAGTCTTTATCTTCATATATATATATAGTCAACACAGGACCAAAAATTTCCTCCACCATAGTTCTCGATTTTGGATCAGTCGTCAACAAGATCGTTGGCTCCACAAAGTACCCTTTCGTATCATCACTCCCACCCCCTGCAAAAATGCTGACAGCCGAGTCTCTTTTAGCATCCGCTATATAAGCATTGATCTTAGCAAACGCTTTGGCATCAATCACCGCATTCACAAAATTTCCAAAATCCTCCGTGCCCCCCATTTGAATAGCCGCCAAATCCTCCTGTAAATATTTCCCAACCTGCGGCCAGATCGATTTAGGAATGTAAGCCCGCGAAGCCGCCGAACATTTTTGACCCTGATACTCAAAAGCCCCTCTGATTAAACCCACAGCCAAGGCTTTCGGGTCAGCCGATGCATGGGCAACCACAAAATCTTTCCCGCCCGTTTCTCCCACAATCCTTGGATATGACTTATACGTAGAAATATTATTTCCAATATTCTTCCAAATCGTTTGAAATACGGCCGTTGATCCCGTAAAATGAACCCCAGCAAAATCTCGGTGCGAAAATACTACCTCGCCAGCTTCCGGCCCATCCGCAAAAACCAAATTAATCACCCCAGCCGGCAATCCTGCCTCCTCCAAAATTTCCATCAACAAACCCGCTGAATAAACCTGCGAGGGCGATGGCTTCCACACAACGGTATTCCCCATCAAAGCTGGTGCCGCCGGTAAATTTCCGGCTATAGCTGTGAAATTAAAGGGTGTCAAGGCATACACAAATCCCTCCAAGGCCCTATATTCCACTCGATTCCACACGCCAGGCGATGAAATAGGCTGGTCTGAATATATCTGAGAAGCAAAATGCACATTGAATCGTAAAAAATCCACCCACTCACAGGCCGCGTCAATCTCAGCTTGATATACATTTTTCGACTGCCCTAACATCGTTCTCGCATTCAATTGCATTCGATATTTAGTCGCCGAAAGTTCCGCTGCTTTTAAAAAGATGGCTGCTCTCCTTTCCCAAGGTAACGCCGACCAAGCCGAATGCGCATCCAAAGCCGCATCAATCGCCGCCGCTACTTCTTTCTTACCTCCCTCATAATAATGTCCTAAAATATGCTGATGGTCATGCGGGCAACTCATCGAAGTTTTTCGAGAACCCCGAACATCCTTCCCTCCAATCCGCATAGAAATATCAATTTGCTGACCCCTTAACTCCGCAACCGTTTCTTGTAAACGAATTCGCTCAGCACTACCTTTTATATAGGAATATATAGGCTCATTTATTGGGACAGGGTTATTGAAAAAACCAGTTGACATATTATTTTTTGTTTGTTGAAATGTAACGCCAAATTAAACCTTTTATCAGGAACTTTCAAGGTTCATAGGAAAGGTATGGTTTTAATCGAATCCAAACTCCCATATCCAAGCCATGAATTTGCCCCAATTCTTCAAAACTAGCTATATAAGGATGCTGCTTTCTATATGTTAAAAATAGCTTCAACTGAGCATAAGGTAAATAAGGGTGTCTGAACTCGTTCCATGCCAAGCGATTAATTTTGAGTGTTCGATAAACTCCGGAGCCAATGTTTAAATGAGATTTGTTTTCATCCACCCAAACCGAATCCAACCCATAAACTTCCTTAAGTTGCAAAACCGCATTAAAACCGCCTAATCGTTGGCGATATGCTAAAATACGTTTAGCAAAGCCAGGCCCAATCCCTTTTAATCCTATCCAGGCCAACGAGTCCGCCACGTTGATATCCAAGTTCGATTGTTGATTTTGGACTGACTTCCTCACGTACCCTGGAAAAATACTCCTTTTGAAATTGCTCGTCGGCCCAGCCTTCCGCTCCCATTTTTTATCAACAGGATATTTAACCCATTCTCGCGGCTTAGGCATTTTAACCAAAGCAGAGTTCCAAACCTTAGGCTCAAATGAAATGGCCAATGCATCCTCTTCTGTATATATAAAATACATGGACGCCAACACATAGATCAATAAAAGCAAAAACAAAGAATAAAGACCCTTAATCTCGCTTCGAGAAATGCCAAAAACAAATCTCAAATAATAGTGGATTTTAGCGCGCATGGTATGAATGGTTAGGTTTACGTGCCTTTTTGAATGACACAAATCCAATTTGGATATTTTTTTTTACATATAGTTGACTTTCAAAAAATTATCAGTAATTTTGCAGGCTATTTTAGGATACAAACCTTCGGGACTATCCGTGAAATGATTTCTGAAACACAAATCTCTTATCGTAGGGGAGGCGCAAAGGGGATTCATTTTTATCATCTACGAGGCATTCAGCTTTTAATTTTCGCTTGAAAAAGCGAGAAATTGTGCCCAGTTGGGCCTTTTTTCAATTTAATTTAAAACGTATAAAGCCTTGAGTAACATCACTGCCACCGGAAGACATAGCTTTGCGAAAACGCAATCTGTGATCAATTATCCAGATTTTCTGGATATCCAAATCAAATCCTTCCAGGATTTTTTCCAGTTAGAAACAGCTGCAGAGAATCGGACCGACGAAGGTTTATTTAAAGTATTTGCCGAAAACTTTCCGATCGCAGATTCGCGTGAGAACTTCGTGCTTTCATTTGTTGATTATTCAGTTGATCCACCGAAATATTCGGTAGATGAATGTATCGACCGAGGATTGACGTATTCGGTACCTTTAAAAGCCAAGTTGCGTTTGATCTGTAATGACACGGACAACGAGGATTTCCAAACCATTGAACAAGAAGTGTTCTTGGGTAACATTCCTTATATGACTGAGCGTGGATCCTTCGTGATCAATGGCGCTGAGCGTGTAATTGTATCCCAGCTACATCGTTCACCGGGTGTATTCTTTGCACAATCAAAGCATACGAACGGAACTAAATTGTATTCGGCACGTATCATTCCGTTCAAGGGTTCTTGGATTGAATTTGCGACAGACGTAAATAACGTCATGTATGCATACATTGACCGTAAGAAAAAGTTTCCAGTAACGGTGTTGCTTCGTGCGATTGGATACGGAAATGACAAAGACATTTTAGATCTTTTCGGCTTAGCTGAGGAATTAAATGTGGATAAGAAAACATTGAAGTCGACTGTAGGTCGCCGACTTGCTGCTAGGGTTTTAAAAACATGGCAAGAAGACTTCGTGGATGAGGATACCGGTGAGGTAGTTTCCATTGACAGAAATGAAATTTTAATCGAGCGTGATACGGTTATTACGGAGAATGAAATTGAAACGATTTTAGATTCGGGTTCAAGCACAATCATTCTTCATAAGGACGATGTCAACGTATCTGATTATAACATCATCTATAATACCTTGCAAAAAGATACTTCAAACTCTGAGAAAGAGGCGGTAGAAGTTATCTACAAGCAATTACGTAATACGGATGCTCCAGATGAGCAAACTGCTCGTGACATCATTCAAAACTTGTTCTTCTCGGACAAGCGTTATGATTTAGGGGAAGTTGGCCGTTACCGTATCAACAAAAAATTAGGTCATGATATTCCGATGGAGGTTAAAGTTTTAACCAAAGAGGACATCATATCCATCGTAAAATACTTGATCGGTTTGATCAATTCTCGTGCGGTTGTGGATGATATTGACCACTTATCTAATCGTCGTGTTCGTACGGTGGGTGAGCAATTATATGCTCAGTTCGGAGTAGGACTGGCACGTATGGCTCGTACCATTAAGGAGCGTATGAACGTACGTGATAATGAGGACTTTAAGCCGGTGGATTTGATTAATGCCCGTACCTTATCGTCTGTTATTAACTCGTTCTTTGGAACAAATCAGTTATCTCAATTCATGGATCAAACCAATCCATTGGCTGAGATTACCCATAAGCGCCGTATGTCGGCCCTAGGACCTGGTGGACTTTCTCGTGAAAGAGCTGGTTTCGAGGTTCGTGACGTTCACTATACGCACTATGGTCGTCTTTGTACGATTGAAACACCAGAGGGGCCGAACATCGGTTTGATTTCTTCTCTTTGTGTGCATGCGAAAGTAAACTCGATGGGATTCATCGAAACTCCATACCGTATTATTGACGGAGGAAAAGTAGATATTACGACGCACGTTGAATATTTGACGGCTGAAGAAGAAGATGGTAAAAACATCGTTCAGGCAAATGCCATGATTGACAAAACGGGTAAATTCTTATCAGATCGTGTTAAGGCGCGTTTTGAAGGAGATTTTCCTTTGGTAAATCCAGCAGATGCACAGTTCATGGACGTGGCGCCTAACCAAATTGTTTCGGTAGCGGCTTCTATGATTCCATTCTTGGAGCATGATGATGCGAACCGTGCTTTGATGGGATCAAACATGCAGCGCCAAGCGGTGCCATTGTTGCGCCCAGAAGCTCCGATTGTTGGAACAGGTTTAGAACATCGCGTGGCGATTGACTCACGTACTTTAGTGGTTGCTGAAGGAACAGGAGTTGTGGAATATGTAGATGCTTTACGTATCGTCGTTAATTATGATCAAACTGAATCTGAAAAATTAATCAGTTTCAGTGGTTCTACTAAGGAATACAATTTGATTAAATTCCGTAGAACGAATCAGGATACGACGATCAACTTAAAACCGATTGTTTTCAAAGGGGATAAAGTAGCTAAAGGTCAAGCGCTTTGCGAGGGTTATGCAACTCAAGCGGGTGAATTAGCCTTAGGACGTAATATGAAAGTGGCGTTCATGCCATGGCAAGGATATAACTTTGAGGATGCGATTGTAATCTCAGAGAAAGTGGTGCGCGATGACATCTTTACTTCAATCCACATTGAGGAATTTGAATTAGAGGTGCGTGATACAAAACGTGGTGAGGAAGAATTAACTTCTGAAATTCCAAACGTTTCGGAAGAAACTGTACGTAACCTTGATGAAAATGGAGTGGTACGTGTGGGTTCTGATGTAAAAGAAGGAGATATCTTGATTGGTAAAATTACGCCAAAAGGAGAGTCTGATCCGACACCAGAAGAGAAATTATTACGTGCCATCTTTGGTGACAAAGCGGGTGATGTAAAAGATGCTTCTAAGAAAGCGCCACCATCGTTAAAAGGTGTGGTGATCGACACAAAATTATTTGCTCGTCCTAAAAAGGATAAAGAAGAGCGTGATAAGTCGAAGGCTGAATTAAAGAAAGTGATGAAAGTATATGGCAAGGACCTATTGGAAATTCGCCGCATCATGATCGAAAAGACCGTTGCTTTATTAGCTGGAAAAACATGTGGGGGTATTCGCCATAAGTTTGGAACAGTGATTGTAGAGAAAGGTGTTAAATTCTCTGCTAAGAATATTGAGGAATTATTATTCCCTGAGAAAAATATGTATCGTGATGAGTCAACGTATGCGGTTCCTGAAGAGGCTAACTTATTATCTGACTTAATCGTAGAAGATGCTACTGCAGATGCGGAAGTAAATGCAAATTTCTTACAATTGATCAAAAATTTCCACGGACGCAGAAATGAAATCGCTGGACAATTCAAGCGTGAGCGTTTTGTATTAGAAGTAGGGGATGAATTACCTGCAGGTATCGTTAAATTAGCTAAAGTTTATATCGCCAAGAAACGTAAGTTGAAAGTGGGTGATAAGATGGCGGGTCGTCACGGAAATAAGGGTGTTGTAGCTCGTATCGTTCGTGAGGAAGACATGCCATTCTTAGAAGATGGAACACCAGTAGATATCGTATTGAATCCACTTGGAGTACCTTCTCGTATGAACTTAGGTCAAATCTATGAAACAGTATTAGGTTGGGCTGGACAAAAATTAGGCAAGCGTTATGCGACACCTATTTTTGACGGTGGAACTGAAGCTGAGGTAGCGGCTGAATTAACATTAGCTGGTTTACCAGATTGGGGCCGTACGTATTTGTACAATGGTTTAACAGGAGATAAATTTGACCAACCGGTTACTGTTGGTATTATTTACATGCTGAAATTAGGCCACTTGGTAGATGATAAAATGCACGCACGTTCGATCGGTCCATATTCATTAATTACGCAACAACCATTAGGAGGTAAAGCTCAATTTGGAGGTCAGCGTTTTGGTGAGATGGAGGTTTGGGCACTGGAGGCATTTGGAGCTGCTAATATCTTGCAAGAGATTTTAACGGTGAAATCGGATGATGTCATCGGTCGTGCTAAGGCATACGAAGCAATCGTAAAAGGTGAGAACATGCCTAAACCTAACATTCCAGAATCATTCAATGTATTGATTCATGAATTGAGAGGTTTAGCCCTTGAAATCACCCTTGAGTAATAAAAATAGGGCTTAGGCCCTTATAAAGAGTTCATTTTCCAATAAAATACAAAGAAAATGTCATTTAAAAAGACGAGAAAACTGAATAGCGATTTCCAAAAAGTGACCATCTCATTGGCCTCGCCGGAATCAATTCTAGAAAGTTCAAATGGGGAAGTAACCCAACCAGAGACGATCAATTACCGTACTTACAAACCAGAAATGGGCGGTTTATTTTGTGAGCGTATCTTTGGACCTACAAAAGACTGGGAATGTCATTGTGGGAAATATAAAAGAATCCGATACAAAGGAATCATCTGCGACCGTTGCGGTGTGGAGGTTACGGAGAAAAAAGTACGTCGTGAGCGTATGGGACACATCGAATTGGTGGTTCCGGTAGCTCACATTTGGTACTTCCGTAGTTTACCTAACAAGATCGGTTATATGCTGGGTTTGTCTACTAAGAAATTAGATCAAATCATTTATTATGAGCGATATGTAGTCGTTCAAGCAGGTATGTATGCTGAAGAGGGGAAAATCGGTAGCCAATACCTTGATTTCCTTACAGAAGACGAATACTTAGATATCTTAGATAAATTACCTCGTGAGAACCAACATCTTCCAGATGAGGATCCACAGAAATTTATCGCCAAAATGGGTGCTGACGCATTAAATATGTTGTTGACACGCATCGAATTAGATAGTTTATCTGCTGATTTACGTCACTCTGCTGATACTGAATCATCTCAACAACGTAAAGCTGAGGCTTTAAAGCGTTTGAAGGTAGTAGAAGCTTTCCGCGAGTCGATAGGCCGTATTGATAATCGTCCTGAGTGGATGATCATTAAAATGGTTCCTGTCATTCCACCAGAATTACGTCCATTGGTGCCATTGGATGGAGGTCGTTTTGCGACATCTGACTTAAATGATTTATACCGTCGTGTGATTATCCGCAACAACCGTTTGAAGCGTTTGATCGAAATCAAAGCGCCAGAAGTAATCTTGCGTAATGAGAAGCGTATGTTGCAAGAGGCTGTCGACAGTTTATTTGACAACTCACGTAAAGTAAATGCGGTTCGTTCTGAGGGTAACCGTGCCTTGAAATCTCTTTCTGATATGTTGAAAGGAAAGCAAGGTCGTTTCCGTCAAAACTTATTAGGTAAGCGTGTCGATTATTCAGGTCGTTCGGTGATCGTCGTAGGTCCAGAATTGAAAATGCACGAGTGTGGTCTTCCAAAAGATATGGCGGCTGAATTATTCAAGCCATTTGTGATTCGTAAGTTGATCGAGCGTGGTATCGTGAAAACGGTTAAGTCGGCGAAGAAAATTGTTGACCGCAAAGATCCTGTTGTTTGGGATATTTTGGAAAATGTCATGAAGGGACATCCGGTACTTTTGAACCGTGCTCCTACGTTACACCGTTTGGGTATCCAAGCATTCCAACCGAAATTAATTGAAGGAAAAGCAATCCAATTGCATCCATTAACATGTACGGCATTTAATGCTGACTTTGACGGTGACCAGATGGCGGTTCACGTTCCACTAGGACATGAAGCGATTTTGGAAGCCTCTTTGTTGATGCTTGCGTCTCATAATATCTTGAACCCTGCGAATGGTGCTCCTATTACGGTTCCATCACAAGACATGGTTTTGGGATTATATTACGTAACCAAAGGACGTAAGTCTACTCCAGATCATAAAGTGGATGGAGAAGGATCACGTTTCTATGGTTTTGAGGAGGTTGTTATCGCCTTAAATGAGAAGAAATTATCTAAGCATGCGAACATCGTGGTAAAAGCCACAGTGCGTAAAGATGATGGTACATTGGTGCAAGAGATGGTGGAAACTGTGGCTGGCCGTGTATTGTTCAACTTATGTGTTCCAGAAGCTGTAGGATATATCAATGAATTGTTGACTAAGAAGAAATTGCAACAAATCATTTCACAAGTTCACAAGATTTGCGGAATGGCTCGTACAGCACAGTTCTTGGATGATATTAAAGAATTAGGATTCCAACAAGCCTTCCATGGTGGTTTATCGATGGGTATAGGTGATGTTCAAATTCCTGCTGAAAAAGCTTCATTAGTGAAGAAAGCGCAGGCGGATGTTCAAGCGGTTTGGGATAACTATTTGATGGGTTTAATCACAGATAACGAGCGTTACAATGCGGTTATTGACATTTGGACTAAAGTTAACTCGAAGATCACTGAGACGTTAATGAAGCAAATGGAGGAGGATAACCAAGGATTTAATGCTATCTACATGATGATGCACTCGGGAGCTCGTGGTTCTCGTGAGCAGATTCGTCAATTAGGTGGTATGCGTGGTTTGATGGCAAAACCTCAAAAGAACTTACAAGGTTCGATTGGCGAGATCATTGAAAACCCAATCCTTTCTAACTTTAAAGAAGGTCTTGACGTATTAGAATACTTTATTTCAACACACGGTGCTCGTAAAGGTTTGGCAGATACTGCTTTAAAAACTGCGGATGCTGGTTACTTGACTCGTCGTTTACATGATGTGGCTCAAGATGTGATTGTGAATGAAGATGATTGTGGTACTTTACGTGGTATCGAAGTGTTCCCATTGAAAGATAATGAGGAAATTATCGAACCATTATCAGAGCGTATTTTAGGTCGTGTTTCAATTCATGATGTATATGATCCTCTTTCAGGAGAATTAATTGTTGCTTCGGGAGACGAAATCACTGAAATAGTGGCGAATCACATCGATGAAACTTCGATTGAGTCCGTTGAAATTCGTTCGGTATTAACTTGTGAAACGAGAAGTGGTGTTTGTGCTAAATGTTACGGACGTAACTTAGCTACTGCGGCCATGGTTAATTTAGGTGAGGCTGTAGGTGTCATTGCATCTCAATCCATTGGTGAGCCAGGAACACAGTTGACCTTACGTACATTCCACGTGGGGGGTACTGCCCAAAACGTTTCCTTAGATGCAAGCGTGAAAGCTAAATTTGACGGAGTTCTTAATTTTGAAGAAGTTCGTTCGGTTAGTTCAACAGACGCTGATGGAAATCCAGTAGAAATTGTCATGGGTCGTTCAGGTGAGATTCAAATCTTAAATCCAGCAAATAAGCAAATATTAATTTCTTCTAATATTCCATATGGTTCATTCTTACGCGTGAAGGAAGGCCAAACGGTTAAAAAGGGAGATGAGATTTGTGCTTGGGATCCATACAATGCGGTGATTCTTTCTGAAGCTGAAGGTAAAATTGAATTTGAGGCTATTGAAGAAAACAATACCTACAAAGAAGAGGCGGATGAACAAACAGGTATGCGCGAGAAGGTGATTATCGAATCTAAGGATAAGACTAAAAACCCATCTGTACTTGTTGTATCAAAAGGCAAAGAAGATTTAGTGTATAACGTTCCGGTAGGAGCTCGTTTAGCAATCAGCATCGGGGATAAAATTAAGGCGGGTCAAATTATCGCTAAAATTCCTCGTGCAGCAGGTAAAACGCGTGACATTACAGGAGGTCTTCCTCGTGTAACGGAATTATTTGAGGCGCGTAACCCATCTAACCCAGCGGTTGTTTCTGAAATTGACGGGGTAATTTCATATGGTATCATCAAACGTGGTAACCGTGAAATTATCGTAACGCCAAAAGAAGGAACTGAACGTCATTATTTAGTGCCATTGACTCGATTCATTTTGGTACAAAACAATGACTTCGTACGTGCAGGAACTCCACTTTCGGATGGTGCAATTACGCCTTCTGATATCTTGAAAATTAAAGGGCCAACAGCCGTTCAAGAATATTTAGTGAATGAAATCCAAGATGTATATCGTCTACAGGGTGTGAAAATCAATGATAAGCATATTGAATGTATTGTACGTCAAATGATGCAGAAAGTTGAAATTTTAGAACCAGGTGATACTCAATTCTTACAAGGACAAAATGTAGATCGTTTCGTATTCCGTGAGGAAAATGATTTGATCTTAGATAAGAAAGTCATTACAGATGCGGGAGATTCTGAGAAGTATAAGGCGGGAATGATTTTGTCAGCACGTGCGTTGCGTGATGAGAATTCATCTTTAAAACGTCGTGATATGAAAATCATGAAAGTACGTGATGCGGCTGCGGCGGTATCATCTGCTAACTTGCAAGGTATCACACAAGCGTCCTTAGGAACAGAATCATTCATCTCTGCGGCATCGTTTCAAGAAACTACGAAAGTACTTTCTGAGGCTTCGATTCGCGCTAAAGTAGATACGTTGGATGGCTTGAAAGAGAACGTAATTGTAGGTCATTTAATCCCTGCAGGAACAGGTCTTCGTCGTTACAAAGACATCTTAGTTACTTCGGTTGATGAATTAAGGCAATTAGAAGCGAAAAAAGTAGCCGCTGAAACAGAGGCAGCTACTGAAGCATATCGCGCTTCTGTTGAAAACTAATTGACTTAAATTAGATTTAAAAGCCCCTTCATTTTCATGAAGGGGCTTTTTTGTGTATACATGCTATACTTTTCTAAAAAATTTGCTTTAAATTCAATCTGAATTTACTTCTTTTAAATACACAAACTTTATTAATAATTCAACGAATATAAAAAGTACAAATAAACAAATTATGATAGCTAAAACAACCCCAAAATCTGACTCAGAGAAGAATAAAAATGATAATGCAGAATATGAAATTAAATAATTAAACCAATTTTCATTTCGAAAGAGAATAATCAACAATTTAGACTTCTGATTTGCTTCAATAATAGTTGCTCTTGATTTAAGAAACCCAAAAAAAATCAATTTTAATTTATAATGACCATAAGATTTGGGCACGCCCATTAAATCAATTGTATGCTTTAATGGGTATTCTATTCCATCAACGTCTATTTTGGTTGGAATTATAAACCGAAAAATCCAAGGCAATTTATTGAATTGAATTATTCCATTCATTATAATAATCGTTAGTAAAAGTTAAATTAACTAAAATTTATACAATTGTTTAAATCTTGTAATAATTGAATTGAGATCGATCAGATTCAGAAACTATGATGAAAAAACACTTAGTACAATAAGCATCATTAATACCTTTTTCATAATTAATATTGATTATAAATCCCCCCTGCTCTTTATTGGTTTTTCGGGTTTCACCAAGGTTTGTAAAGTTCTTAGATAGAAATTTGTTTTTTATGGTACTTTAAGTACCAATTTTGTACCACACTTTTTGATTATACAAATAAGTGATATAATTATTTTGATGTTATTGGGGAGGGAGGGGGTAATTTTTTATGAATTTTCTGAAAGCCCTTTTTCCCGAGGTACCTGCTTTTACAGCAATGTTTTGTCGATGCCGCTTGATTGTGTACTCAGAAAGAGTCAATTGATCAGCAATCTCTTTGGAAGTAAAACCTTTTTGAATCAATTCAATAATTTGGATTTCTTTTAAGCTAAAATCGAAATCAGTAGTTAGGGATAAATTGTATGACATAAAATATTAGGGTTAGAATAGTATTTGATACAAACTTACCATCATTTATGATTCTCCCAAATAATTATTAATTAAAGAATAATCTTGCTTTCTTTTCTCTTTTCTATCTTAATTTACTTACCACATTATTGATCCCATATCATTGTTTCTATTATTCACAGATTAAAACAATGTTATTATCTTTACATAACATAAAACGTAGATTCACATAGAATTATCTACCATTTTAACCCCCATAATCATGTCAAATAACCCAGAAGAAAACCAATTAAACATAGAATTACCCGAAGAAATGGCAGAGGGATCTTATGTAAACCTAGCGCTCATCGCTCATTCGCCATCTGAATTTGTCATCGATTTCATTCGGATATTGCCCGGTATTCCAAAAGCAAAAGTTAAGTCGCGTGTGGTGATGACACCGGATCACGCTTACCGACTCATGTTAGCGTTGCAAGAAAATATTTCAAAATTCGAAGAGAACCATGGGGCCATCATGAAAGAAGGAGAAGATTCGGGGTACCAATTTCCAATGAATTATAACGGGCCCATAGGCGAAGCGTAAACGTTTTAGGATTTTATTTCATCAAAAAGCTTTATTTTTTTGCTAATTTATAGGTAAAGATTACCTTTAGATTGCTTTACTTGTGATAAAGCAATTCATTTTCCAATTTACATAATGGCCATGCCTATTTTAAATAAATCTTTGATTCATTCCGGTGACATCAATACCAAAACACCCATCGCACTTCCTAAAGCAGAAGTATTCGATTATCCTGAAAAAATATTACAATTTGGCACCGGAGTTCTACTTCGTGGACTTTGTGATTATTTTGTTGACAAAGCAAATCGCTCGGGCCAATTTAAAGGCCGGATCGTTGTAGTAAAATCGACATCCAAGGGAGATGCGGATGCTTTTGAGACACAAGATGGATTATTTACCCATTGCATCAAAGGGATCGACGAAGGCAAAGAAGTAGAAGAATATATCATCAATTCTTCCATTTCCAGAACGTTAACTGCTTCAAAAGAGTGGGATTCGATTATGGCTTGCGCAACGAGCCCGGATATGCAAATCATATTTTCAAATACGACTGAGGTCGGCATTCAATATGTGGCTAATGACTCCATTACAGCAGCATGTCCTAGCTCCTACCCGGCAAAACTTTTGGCATTTTTGCATGCGCGTTGGCAACATTTCGACGGTGCAAGTACCGCCGGAATGGTTATCATCCCCACTGAATTAATTATCAATAATGGAGATGTTTTAAAAGGCATTATTTTACGCTTAGCGGCAGATAATTCATTGTCATCCGAATTTGTTTCTTGGCTTACAGAGTCTAATCATTTTTGCAATTCATTAGTGGATCGAATTGTACCTGGAAGTCCTGATTCCGCTACGTCAACGGCCATTTTGGGCCAATTGGGTTATGAGGATTCCCTAATGATCATTTCGGAAGTGTATAGTTTATGGGCGATTCAAGGTGGAGCGGAAGTAAAGAAAATCTTGGGATTTGCGTCAGCCGACAAGGGTGTGGTGATCGCAGAAGACATTGAAATCTACCGGGAACTGAAGTTGCGTTTATTAAATGGAACGCACACATTTATGTGTGGCATGTCCTATTTGCTGGGTTTCAGATTAGTCAAAGAAGTGATGGCCAATAGCTACCTAAGCAAATTAATTATGAATTTAATGCTCAGTGAATTAGCCTTAGCGATCCCATATAAAATGGATTTTAAAGTTGCCGATCGATTTGGAAGAGCGGTGTTAGATCGTTTTAGAAATCCATTTATCCAACATAAACTCATCGATATTACGGTTCAATATACGACCAAAATGCGGATGAGAAATGTACCCTTATTACTGAATTATTATCAAATATTTGGCAAAGCGCCTGAATTATTTTGCATGGGATTTGCCGCTTATTTACAGTTTATGCATTCGGTTAAGGAAGAAAATGGCAAGTATTTTGGGGACTCCAACGGGGAATTCTATCCAATTCAATGTGACTACGCTGGATATTTCCACGAGGCTTGGAAGGACTTCAATTTAACAAAAGTTTTAGCCGATAAAACATTGTGGGGAGAGGATTTAAGTGCATTGCCAGGATTTGAGGCAGCAGTAACGAAATATTTATAAATTTATTGAGGATTAATCATACCATATGAAAGCGTTTTTAGATCAAGATTTTTTGTTGCAATCGCCAACAGCCCAGACTTTGTACCATCAATATGCGGCAGCGATGCCCATCATTGATTACCATAATCATTTAGTCCCTCAGCAAATTGCGGATGATCATCAGTTTGAAAATATAACTCAAGCCTGGCTATACGGCGATCATTACAAATGGCGGGCGATGCGGGCGCATGGAGTGGATGAGAAATACATCACAGGAAATGCGAGTGACGAAGAAAAATTTATGAAATGGGCGGAAACTGTTCCATATACCATGCGAAATCCGTTGTACCATTGGACTCATTTGGAATTGCAAAGGTATTTTGGGGTCACTGAAGTTTTAAATTCCGCTTCCGCCAAACGAATTTATGACCATTGTGCTGCTTTATTAAAAACGCCTGAATACTCCGTAAAGAACTTGTTGCTTAAAATGAATGTAAAAATTTTATGCACAACCGATGATCCGATTGATGATTTAGGCTATCATAAACAAATAAAAGCGAGTGGTTATTCGATTAAAGTGTTGCCAACGTTCCGTCCTGACAAGGCCATGGCTGTGGATGATATCGCGACATTTAATGCCTACGTTAAATCATTGGCGCAGGTGGTTGGCTATGGTATCCAAGATTTATCTGCTTATAAAAAGGCGATTGGGGAGCGACATGATTATTTCCATGCCTGCGGCGGAAGATTAAGCGATCATGGATTGGAACATATTTATGCAGAAGATTATACTGAAGAGCAGATCGCGAAGATATTTGGCCAATTGATTTCCGGAGCCCACGTTTCAGATCATGAGAAATGGCAGTTTAAATCGGCGATGTTGGTTTATTTTGCTCATTTAGATCATGCCAAAGGTTGGACCCAACAATTTCATTTGGGTGCTTTGAGAAATAATAATGCTAGGCTTTTGGGTTCTTTGGGACCGGATACAGGATTGGACTCGATTGGAGATTTTGAACAAGCGAAACCATTGTCCAAATTTTTAAACCATTTAGATTCGACGAACCAGTTAGCTAAAACTATTTTATATAATTTAAATCCGGGTGACAATGAATTATTAGCGACTATGACGGGTAATTTCCAAGATGGGACCATTGTAGGAAAGATGCAATTTGGCTCTGGTTGGTGGTTTTTGGATCAAAAAGACGGAATGGAAAGACAGATCAACGCCTTATCCAACATGGGCTTGTTGAGCCATTTTGTAGGGATGTTGACCGATTCGCGAAGTTTCCTTTCTTTCCCTAGACATGAGTATTTTAGAAGAATCCTTTGTAATTTAATGGGCCAAGATGTGGAGAATGGCGAGTTGCCGGCAGACATGGAGTGGTTGGGTAAATTGGTTAAAGACATTTCATATAAGAATGCGTCTGAATTTTTTAACTTTGAATAACGTATGAAAAAAGTTGTTACGTTTGGGGAAATTATGGGTCGATTCAGTCCTCCGGGATATGGAAAAATCATTCAATCTCAAAGTTTAAATCTTACTTTTGGCGGTGGTGAGGCCAATGTAGCGGGAGGTTTAGCCCATTTAGGTATACCTGCCACGCATGTTACAAAATTTCCTGCCAATGAATTAGGGAAGGCCGCCGCTGGGTATTATGCTCGA
>JBIKRO010000129.1:0-4770 GCA_044349095.1 Aquirufa sp.
CTTCTTGTAATAAGGAATTCTTGAACGCAGTTCCTGAATTAGATTTGTCTGATGCGACGGTATTTAATACACCGGCTCGTGTTTTATCCCAGGTTAACGGACTTTATGGTTCAGCTAAATCGGGAAGTTTGTTTGGAGGTCGTTATTTAATTTATAACGATATCCGTGGAGAGGATTGGGTTAACCGTACGACGAACTCGGTAACGGGGTATTCTACTTACCAAGGAAACCAAGATCCTTCGGATTCGTATTTGGCCAACTTCTGGGTGGTAGGTTACTCCACGATCAACCGTGCTAATTTATTCTTAGAAGGTTTAGCTGCCAATCCTACCGCAGTTCCAGCTGCTATAGCTGCGAATTATAGAGGAGAAGCTAAGTTCTTACGTGCTTTAACGTATTTCTCTTTGGTACAGTATTTTGCAAAACCTTTCATTTTAGATAAGGGAGCTTCTGCTGGATTGCCATTGCGTTTAAAAGGAGAAACTTCTTCTGCAAACAATGCCTTAGCGCGTAGTTCAGTGGCACAGATTTATGATCAAATTTTAAAAGATTTGAATGAAGCTGAAGCTGAATTACCTGATTCGTATGCATCTGCCTTGTTAAACACAACACGTGCACACAAGAATTCGGCGATCGCTTTAAAGACAAGAGTATTATTAGCCAAAGCAGATTACGCAGGTGTAATCACGGAAGCGAATAAAATTGTTTCTGCGTCTGCACCATTTAGATCTTCTGCTCGTGTGGCAAATGCCTTGCAGGCTGATGTATCTGCCGTGTTCAAAGCACCTTATACGACAACTGAATCTATATTCTCATTTCCTATGGACGCAACAAACGCTCCAGGTACTCAAAACCAATTGGGCTACTACTTCAATGCAGGAAATGTTGAATATTATTTAAATATAGGAGCTACGGGTGTTTATAACCAAGCACAATTTCGGGCTAGCGATGATCGTAAGACGAAATTAACGGTAGCTAAAACAGCGGTAGCTAATTTTCCTTCTAGTACTAAATTCAGTGGAGTGAATCCTTATATTGACTATGTACCCAACATTCGATATGCTGAGGTATTGCTCAATTTAGCTGAGGCAGAAGCAGAAGCTGGAAACGCAACGCGTGCTTTAGCGCTATTAACTGCGGTACATAAGCGTTCAGATGCGAGTTATGATTTTGGTACCCTTGCAAAGGCGGACTTAATCAAAGCTATCTTAATGGAACGTAGAATTGAATTCTTAGCGGAAGGTTTCCGTGCGAATGATGTTCTTCGCCGCGGTGAGCCATTAAATTCATTTGGTGCTGGAGCGGTGATTCAACCATCTGATCCACGTTACATTTATGGAATTCCATTAACAGAAATTCAAACGAATCCTGCGATTGGAAAATAAGATTTGCACATTTCCTTATGGATATGTCAAATAAAAAAGGTGACTCGAAGAGTCACCTTTTTTTATGGCTTTGTTTGTGTAAAATGTAGTTGATCCAAATTTAATTGGAGCTTTAACCACTGTTATGATTCAATTACCAAATTTTAATTCTGTCCTCAGGTTTCTTATATAACTTATCTCCTGGTTTAACATTAAATGCTTCATACCAAGCATCCATATTGACAGGTGTTCCAATCGTCCGATATTGGCCAGGGGAGTGAGGATCTGTTTTAATCATTTGAGCTGCCATCTCAGGCCTAGAAGCTCCTCTCCACACTTGCGCCCACGCCAAAAAGAATCGTTGGTCTGGAGTCAATCCATCTATTTTCTTTTTGGATTGTCCCTGCTTCGTCATTTTAAATGCTTCATAAGCAATATTCAATCCACCCAAGTCACCGATGTTTTCACCCATCGTAAATTTACCATTCACATGAATCGTATCTACCACCGTATATTGATCAAATTGAGCTCCCAATTGGACCGTTTTTGCTTTAAATTTAGACAAATCTTCAGGCGTCCACCAGTTTCTCAACGTACCATCGTTATCGTATTGGCTTCCTGAATCGTCAAATCCATGTGACATTTCATGGCCAATAACCGCTGCAATCCCCCCGTAATTGATTGCGTCATCCGCATCTGCTGAGAAAAATGGGAATTGCAAAATACCAGCTGGAAAGACAATCTCATTCATTGTCGCACTATAATATGCATTGACCGTCGGCGGCGTCATTCCCCATCTAGTCCGATCTACCGGTTTTCCTATTTGGTTTATATTATCTTGATAAGCCCAAATACTAGCGTTCTTCATGTTTTGGTAAAATGAATCTGCCGAAATGTCTAATCCTTCGTAGGTCTTCCATTGGTCTGGGTAGCCAACTTTAGGCGTAAACGCATTCAATTTGTCTAAGGCCTTCTTTTTAGTGGGCTCCGACATCCAATCTAGTCTATTGATTCGATTGGCGAAGGCAGTACGCATATTGACCAACAATTCCTTCATGCGCTCTTTTGCCTCAGGTTTAAAGTGTTTCGCCACATATAATTGGCCTAAAAGCTCGCCTATTGTTCCATCAGTTAGGGTGGACATGCGCTGCCAACGAGGAGTTTGGGTTTCTTGGCCGCTTAAGAATTTTGCATAATCAAAACTTGCCTTAACAAATGGGCTACTTAAATAGGATGCTGATCCTTTTAAAATATTCCAGGTTAAATATGCTTTCAAATTTTCAATCGGCGTATCCGCCAACGTATTGTTAACTTCAACTAAAAAATTAGGTGCTCCTACCAAGATGGAATCTTGAGGAGGTATGCCTAATAATTTGAATTGCTCTGACCAGTTGATGAGCGGCGTTTTCTTTTGAAAATCGGCCAACAAGAACTTATTGTACGTTTTGTATGGATCACGCATTTCAACGCGAGCCATTTGTGCCGTAGCAAGCCTTTTTTCTAATAAGAAAATTTGCTCGGCATTTGATTTAGCCTGATTTGTAGGCGCGCCAATCAACTCAAATAAGGTTGCAATGTATTTTTTAAACGCTTCTTGGATCTTCAAGGTTCGTGCATCTGTCTTTAAATAATAATCACGATCGGGCAATGAAGTTCCTCCCTGGCCAATTTGAGGTACCATCTTTTTTACGTTTTTCCGATCTTGGCCAACATAAGACCCAAAGAATGGAGAACCTAGGCCCTGCGTTTTGAATCGAGCTATTTCTTTAATTAAATCTTCTCTATTTTGTACATCCTGTACCTTTTTCAAGTCTGATTTGATGGGATCAAATCCCAAAGATTCAATTCTAAGGCTGTCCATTGCCGCTACATAAAAATCGGCAACCCTTCTTTCCACAGACCCTTTCGCTAGCGATTTTTGCTTGGCTACCGTTTCTTCTAATAGCAGTTTAACTGCTTTAATATTAAAATCTCTAATTTCATTGAAACTGCCCCAGCGGGTTTCTTTAGCAGGAATTGGATGATTTTTTACCCAGGTTCCATTGGAGTATTCAACGAAATCATCCCCCGGTTTAACGGAGAAATTCATATTCCCTCGGTCAATAAACTTGAAATTTTGTGCGGAAACGGTATTTGAAAATAATATTCCTACAGATAATGCAAACAACGAAAACTTTTTCTTCATATTTTAGTAGAGTTAATGAATGATTAAATTAACAGGTTTAAAACTTTAAAACTACCAACATGAAGAAATTGTTACTAATTATCAGCGGCCTATTTTTTTTATTCCAAAGTTCGTTCGGTCAAAACCAAGCCTCGAAGGCTTTGACCCATGAAATAATGGTAAAACTTAAAAAAGTAGGTGCTCCAGTAATTTCCCCTGATGGCAAGTTTATTGTCTATAGCCAAGTAGAAACTTCCTATAACCTAGACGAACAAACAACGGATTTGTGGTTAGCCCTAAGCGATGGGAAAACAAGTCCTAGAAGAATTACCTCTTCCAAAAGTGGTGAGGATAATTATTTTTGGTCACCATCCGGTGATAAAATTTATTTTACAGCCAAAAGAGATGGAGATGAAGCGGCCCAATTGTATTCATTGCCTTTAAATGGGGGAGAGGCACAAAGAATAACATCTATTTCCACGGGTGTTTCTGCCGCAAAATTATCCTCGGATGGTCGTTGGTTAGCCTTCACTTCTCGCGTATACCCTTCAGCGTTTACGGATTCTTTGAGTAAAAAAATGGCAGATGAAAAGAAAAAAATCAAAGCAAAAGCACGTGTTTATACCTCATTTCCAGTTCGTTATTGGGACTCTTGGTTGGACGAAAAACAAGCGCACATTTACGCTTTAGATTTGTCAACTAGCAGCGTTCAGCCCATAAATTTATTTAAAGATGTTTCCTTAGTAAAATCTCAAGGGTTTAACTTAGGCTCGTTTTCATTTGCACCAGATAATAAATCCATTGTTTTTTCTGCAAGCACCGATTATAATACGACGGCATATCAATCGTCAACGTCCAATTTATTTCAAGTCAATATTCAAGGTGGTAAGGAAACCCAATTAACCTCCGATGGAATTGATTATGCCACCGTTGATTTTTCTAGCGATGGTCGTTATTTAATTACGACAGGATCTGAAAATGGAAATAAGCTGTATTACATCAATCGAATGTTTAGATATTCATGGCCTTCTATGTCAGCTAAAATGGAATTAGCCTCAAAGCTAGACCGACCTATGAACGATTTTAAAATGGTAGGTTCTGATATTTTGGCAAGTGTAGAAGATCAGGGTGTGGACAGAATCATTAAAATTTCGATTGCTTCTGGTGAAGTAAATCCGGTGCTAGGTGGTCAAATGGGTTCTTACACTGCTGTTTCGGCGGCTAGGGGAGGAAATTTTGCCT
>JBIKRO010000067.1:0-16058 GCA_044349095.1 Aquirufa sp.
TAATGCAAATATGAAAAAGGATGCCAGCCAGCTGCAATCCTAAAAATGTCTTAATTGGGTATTTTGAAATAAAATTCATATACAGTTTTTAATTACAGTTAAGCTCGGAAAATAGAGAAGTTGTCAATTTATTCATTTGTCGTATGTCGTTATTTACAATGACCGCTAACGTTTTGCGTGTAGGCGATGTTGCCTTGTGTTGCGCCTGCGGCAAGGCAATATTGCTTACACGCTGTTAGTGGCTGTTATTTTATTTCCCAAAAAAATCTTTTGACCCCAGCCATTCGTTTTTATAAGTTCTAACAGGCATAGAGGGTAAAGAATATTCAGAACTAAAGTTAATAATGAATTGCTTATACTCTCTAAATGTTCTAATATCATGTTTTTTTAAAATATTTTTTGCAGTTGTATAATCAACATAAACAATTTCTTTTGTTGCCTTTCGGTTAGTGCCTAGCCAATGACCCCAATTTATCCAACCAGAATTACTATATACAATTGCAGGAGCCTTTGGTATACCTGTAGGCAAATTATTTATTTTACAATAACTAGCCCATTCTTTATTTGATTTTAGATTTAAAGAATGAACAATTTTTAATGCTTTTTTTAGATATTTATTGTAATAATTTCATCACTTCTGCATCCCCTTTTACTGCATTAGCAGGCAATGGATATGCTTCGTTGAATACACTCAATTCTGCTGAACTAAGTACTTTTGATGGACCTTCATCTATATTTCCACCTGCATCCATGACGTTTGGTAAATCTAAGGATAAGTATTTAGCCATGAATGGATACATGCCCATGCGCTTATTTGGGCCATAATCATGTACATCTTTGGCCAAGTGCACATTCTCGACAAGGTTTCCTTTTTGGTATAATGCATAAATCTTTTGCATAAAAGGAAATTCAACCTTAGGTGTATTTTGGGTCCAGTCGGCCCCATCTGAAATCATCAACATAGGCCTAGGAGCGGTTAAACCTGCTATTTCTACGTTATTGGTCTGATAATCCCCTTTCTTATGAATGGGCATACCACTCTCACAATTACATCCGCCAAAGAAATGAGATGAAATCATGACCGTGGGCGCAGACACTTTAATGCGCGAATCTAGAGCCGTTAATAAAAACGTTTGCGTTCCCCCACCCGATTCACCGGTAATGCCAATCCGATTTTTGTCGATCGATGGCAAATCCAATAAGAAATCTAAGGCTCTCACACTATTGATCGTTTGTAATTTCAACGAAGACGCAATGCCATGTGAACATTGCTTGCTATCGTCATATCCGACCATATCCCAAGCAAATACGACGGCTCCCATGCGCGCTAAGGTAGCGCAACGGATTTGCGTTTGATCTCTGGTACGTCCTTTTAATTGATTATCATGTCCGTGAGGACATAAAATACCCGCATAAGTAGCGTATTTTTTAGTAGGTCTGTATAAACTTCCGGTGACATAAAATCCAGGCAAGCTCTCAAAATAGACACTTTCAATCGTATAGCCATCAAACTCTTTTTTACTATGAATAACGGCTTTCGAATTTAATTTAGCCGGAAATTTTTGTAAGCCCATCCCCTCTTTGATTTGTTGGACGATCAATTTCGACCTACTTTCCCACTCTTTTTTTGACACAGGTACGTGTGCATTCAAAAATTCTGCTCCCTGAACCTCCGTGAAATATTTCCCCCTGCATAAATCAGTCGATACTGAATTTTGATTCGTTTGTCCTTTCATAATCTGTGTGCTTCCAAGGCATATCATTAAAGAAATACTAACAATAAATTTATTTTTCATAGCAATAGGTTTTTGTATAATCCTTTAACAAATTAATATTTTTCCCGTTCTGCCCTCTTTTTGATACGCAATCACGGCTTCTTTGAATTCAGATAATGCAAATTTTTCCTGTACATCTACATGAACCTCTTGCGTCATTAAATAGGTGAAAACTTCTTTTAGGGCCTTCTTTATACCTTCTTGTCCTAAGCTTTCCCACCAGGAGGTCAACCACCAACCCTCTACTTTCAAGTTTTTGAAAATTAATAAGCCTGAGTTTAAAGGAATAGGTTCTAAACTTAATAATCCGAAGACTAACATCCTTCCTCCTATTTTTAAACAGGTCAAAGCTTTAGCTCCTTGTTCACCGCCAACGGCGTCAAAAATAGCGTCAACACCTGTTTCTATTGCTGCACGTACTATTTTACCCAGGTTTTCCGTTTGTACGTCAACTACGATAGTGGCTCCTAAATCCAACAAAGCTTGTTTTTGAGCTCCATTTCTTACCGTACAAATCACCTGTATGCCGCGCATCTTAGCCATTTGGATCACTAATTTCCCCCATGCTGAGGCTCCTGCTGTAATCAAAAGCCATTGGCCTATTTGTAATCCACTGGTCTCCAACATCCCATACGCGGTAATCGGATTTACAAAGGCCTGGCAAGCTACATCATCGCTCATCCCCTCGGGAGTAGGTATCAATTGGGCCGTGGGTACGCAAACATACTCTTTCCAAGTGCCTATGGCTGTGAATATTACGCGAGTTCCTTTCGGATATTGTTCTGATTTTTCAACCTCTCCTGCCGCTTCAAAACCCGCACTGCTGGGTAATTTTGGTGTAATTCCATAGCGGCCCTGGATGAACATGATGTCAGATGGATTAATATTTCTAGCTGTAATTCGGATTAAAGATTCATGCGCTCTAGGCTCAGGAATAGCTGATTCTTCTAATAGTAATACGCTTTCTGGCAAACCAGTCTCCTTAAAAATAACTTGTTTCATCTATATTTTTTGTTGAATTCGGAGGCAAATTACCATATTTAATAATTAAATTGTTTAAAATTTTCAAACATGCATCCATTTTTATTAACAAACCAAGTAGCCCTTATTACAGGCGCTAGCAAGGGCATCGGTTTTCGTATTGCAGAATATTTTGCCGCCGCTGGTGCCAAAGTCGTTATTAGCAGCAGAGACCAACCAACTTTAGATCTTTTAGCCTCAGAATTACAAAAAAAAGGCTACGATGTAACAGGCATTGCCTGTCATGTTGGAAAAATGGAGGCTTTGGAAGTTTTAGTGCAAAAGACCATCGAAAAATATGGTCAAATCGACATATTGGTCAATAATGCCGCCACTAACCCAGTTTTTGGCCCTATTCACGATACGACTTTAGATGCCTTTGATAAAATTATGAATGTGAATTTAAAAGCGCCGTTCCAATTGATGCGCCTTTGCCTTCCCTATTTAAAATTATCCGAAAATCCTTCCGTCATTAACATCAGCTCAGTGGGTGGAATCTCGCCTGAAGCTGGTTTAGGTATATATAGTGTCAGCAAAGCGGCCTTGATTTCGATGACCAAAGCGTTTGCCAAGGAATGGGGTGAGTTCAACATTCGTGTCAATGCCATTTGTCCAGGCCTCATTAAAACAAAATTTTCAGAAGCTTTATGGAGCAATGAGCAGATTCTAAAGCATACTTTGAAGGCTTTACCCATCAAGAGAATCGGAACGCCCGAGGAAATAGCCGCTGCTGCGCTTTATTTAGCCTCTCCTGGAGCATTATATACCACCGGTTCTGTCATTACGGCTGATGGAGGGTTAACCATTTAACATGTCATGATGCAAACATCCGCTACGTTGCTCGATTTAGTTTCTCGCTATCAAGCTTTTTTAAAGGAATATATTTATCCGATCGAAAAAGAAATCATATTCGGTTCATTTAAATCTCGTTTACCCAAATTGCGTGAATTACGTGAATTAGCTAAATCAAAGTGTTTGTTTACTCCGCATCTTTCCTTAGACGAAGGTGGTTTGGGACTTTCTTTACCTGAATTTGCTCGAGTATCAGAGATTTTAGGTACAAGTCCTTTAGGCCATTATATCTTCAATTGTAACGCCCCGGATATCGGAAACATGGAGTTGATGCACCAATTCGCTTCTCCATTTTTAAAAGAAACTTTTTTGAAACCATTGCAGCGTGGTGAAATTAGGTCCTGTTTTGCGATGACTGAGCCAGAACATGCGGGCAGTAATCCGATTCATATGTCTACCAAGGCTGTTTTAGAGGGAGATGAATATGTGATTAACGGACATAAATGGTTTACTACTGCTGCAGATGGCGCTCATTTTACCATTGTCATGGCCATTACAAATCCTGAGGCAGAAAATGTGTACCAAAGAGCTAGCATGATTTTAGTCCCCTTGGATAATCCAGGATACCGTTTGATTCGTAATATATCGATTATGGGAGACGAAGGAGAGGATTATTTATCCCATGGGGAAGTTGAGTTTACCAATTGCCGTGTGCCCAAATCCTATTTAATCGGTGAGGAAGGACAAGGATTTACACTAGCCCAAGTTAGATTAGGCCCCGGAAGAATCCACCATTGCATGCGTTGGATCGGTATTTGTGAGCGCGCATTAGGTCTCATGTGTGATCGGGCGATGTCCAGGGAGTTGAATCCGGGGAAGTTCTTATCGGGCCAACAAACCATTCAAAATTGGATCGCGGAGAGTGCAGCCGAGATTAAAGCTTCTCGCTTATTGGTTTTGCACACCGCTGAAAAAATTGAAAAGGAAGGCGCTAAAGCAGCTAAAGATGATATATCAACCATTAAATTCTTTGTTTCGGATGTTTTAATGAAGGTTTTGGATCGAGCTATTCAAGTGCATGGAGCCTTAGGAATTACGGATGACACCTTGCTTTCGTTTTGGTATCGCTATGAACGAGGCGCCCGGATTTATGATGGACCTGATGAAGTACACAAATCGGTATTGGCGAAAAGCATTTTAAAATCAAGAGCATTGAATGGAGGGATTTGAGAAATTACCCGCTTATTTGTCGGCTCAGTGGTCTATCCCAATTCCTGAATTACATATAAAGGCATTTAAAGGAGGATTTTCCAACCTGACTTATTTAATCGAGTCTGAGACTTTTTCCTATGTGTTACGTCGGCCACCTTTCGGGAATAAGATCTCCAAAGCGCATGACATGGTTCGAGAATTTAAAATCTTAATGTCCTTACATAAAGCGGGTTACGATAAAATGCCTAACGCAATTTTATGTTGTGAAGACGAAAGTATAATAGGTGCTCCCTTTTTTCTTATGGAAAAAGTGGAAGGTTTGATCATTCGAAATAAAGCCCCTGAGGGACTTGAATCCGATTTTTTTACCAAACTATCTCATTCTGCCATCGATGTTTTGTTAGAATTGCATGCCTTGGAATTAAATGATTCTGGCTTAATAGCTTTAGGAAAGCCGGAGGGTTATGTCGCACGCCAAGTAGCTGGTTGGTCCGAAAGGTACACGAAAGCCCAAACAGATGATATTCCTGAATTGAATCAAGCCTTTGATTGGTTGGCGCAAAATCAGCCTTTACATTCTTCCGTGGCCTTTATTCACAATGATTTTAAATATGACAATATGGTCATTCGAGACGATGCTTCTGTGGCTGCCGTATTGGATTGGGAAATGGCGACTGTGGGTGATCCATTGATGGATTTAGGAACAACTTTGGCTTATTGGGCAGAGGAAGGCGACCCAGATATTTTAAAAATGTTCAATTTAAGCTATGTGGAAGGTAATTTTACCCGGGCAGAACTTGTTGAATATTATGCGTCAAAAAGTAGTTTAGATCTATCCAATATCCTTTTTTACTATGTTTTTGGATTGTGTAAAGTGGCGGTGATTGCCCAACAAATTTACAAGCGATATGCCTTAGGATTTTCAACCGATGTGCGATTTTCTATATTAAACCAAGTAGTTAAAGCGGCTGGAATTAAGGCCGTGGAAAGTATTAAATTGAATAAAATATGAAAATAAATAAAGTGTGTATTTTAGGTGCAGGTACCCTAGGTTCAAGAATCGCTTTACAGTCGGCGATTTCAGGTTTTGAGGTTCGCGTATACGATATTCAGGAAAGTGCTTTTGAAGCTTCTCGCAAAATGATGGCTAAGGTTTTGAAGCAAATCAAAATGGATGCGTCGATTATCGACCAAATATTATTTACGATGGATCCCATGGAAGCAGTTTTAGATGCCGATATTATTTCAGAAAGTGTGACGGAGGATTTGGCTTTAAAACAAAAAGTCTGGGCCCAATTTGGTGCCATAGCACCCGAAAAAACAATCTTTACGACCAATAGCAGCTATTTGTTGCCATCTCAGATTGCTGAATTTACAGGTAGGCCTTCCCTATTTTGTGCGTTTCATTTTCATGACGTCTTTTATTCAACCGTAGTGGACATTATGCCACATCCGGGAACATCAGAACATTTGATTTCAATTTTGGAGGATTTTGGTCGGGCATTAAACCAAGTACCTGTAGTGGTTCGCAAAGAAAACCATGGCTACATTTTCAACTCAATGCTGATGGCTTTAATCGGTTCTGCAGGTAAATTAAGGACGAAGGAAGTGGCTAGTATTGAAGATATTGATAAGTCTTGGATGGTCAACTTTCATATGCCCATGGGTCCATTCGGGATTTTAGATTCGATTGGCTTAGATACGGCTTGGCATGTGACCCATAAATTAGAGGATCCAGCCTCGCAGGCATTTGCTGCATTAGTCAAAACCTATATTGACGCAGGTAAATTAGGAGAAAAAACAGGAGAAGGATTTTATATCTATCCTCATCCTACTTATCGTAATCCTGATTTTTTAAAATAAATCATTCCGGATGGTAAATTTTTTCAGCCGTTTTTAAAACCTCAGCTTTATCTAAAGTCATTTTTTTAGTTTTTTGAGCTTGGTATAAAGCTCTTTGATCCGCAAAATGTGGGCTATCTGGATTTGAACTTGCTCCAAACGTATTGACCGTTTCGATCAATGGAAGACTTCCATCCTTAGGGAATTTCACGAAACCAATATAGGCATCACCACTCACCATTCTTTTCTTTCCATTTTCATGATTCTTAGACATCACGGCAGATAAAACATCTGGCATACCTCCTTGTGGCCATTCTTCTTTTCCACGAACTAATTTTTGCACATCGCCTAAAACTAAGTCGATCGTACCAAAGTTCTTCATCAGATAATCATAAATATGTTGAAATACCTCCACCCCTTGCTCCAAGGTCAATGTGTTTTGTGCATTACCTTTCATGGCTTTTGAAATTTGGTAATAGGCCAAATTGTACACCAACGCCCCTTTGCTATCTGGATTTGTTACATGATCCCAATTTTTCAATGAAATAATTAATGGGGCTAATGTAGGATATTTAGACTCGTCGACCATAAACAACGAATCTGACGAATAGCCATATGGGTACAAAATTTGTTTAGGTAATTGGCGATCAAATTTAATTTTCTTCAAATCCTCAAAACCGATTTTTGAATAGGAATCGATTAGGTCTTTAGCTCTCCGGCTCCGGTTATTGTGGTAAGTTTCATAGCCATCATTCTTATCGAAATTTGCCGGATTTAAATTTTCATTTTCCGCTGTGGCCATAAATGGAGAATGGTTGGTATTAAACAAGTAGCCACTGGCAGGATTTAAATGCTGCGGTAACTCGTTGAAGGGCTTGAACTTATCCCACAACGTCGCACGCGTATTTCCAGGCAATGTCGAGTTCCAGTGATATTTAGGATCTGGATTCCTATAGGGCATTTTTCCATTGGACACATAGAAAATATTATCCTGCTTATCGGCATAAATAATGTTAAACATGGCCAAATGATTTTGTTCCAAAGCTGATTTAAATTCAGTCCAATTTTTCGCCTTATTCATAAAATACCATTGTTGGAGTGCCATGGCATCCATCAAAGAAGGTAATCGCATGGAGAAAAATTCTCCTTTTGGATTAGCTACTGTAGGGCCATAAATAGATTTATAAGCCATTTTTGAAATTGGGATCGGGATTCCTTTGATGTGTAATTTGACTTTTCTTTTCTCTAGGGTCAACCACTCACCATCCACTAGATATTGTCCAGGATGTTTTTTGTCGGTTTGCAATTGGAATACATCTACTTTATCCTGCATGTTAACGGTATGGGCCCAAGCTAAATTAGGACTTGCCCCATGAAAAATGAGTGGTGCTCCAGGAAATAGGCCCCCTAACATGTTCCAACCTTCTTCACTTTGTAAATGAGCTTCATAAAAAGCGGTGGCTCCTTCAATGGGTTGGTGTGCGTTAATGACCAACATAGGCTCGCCAGTGGCCGATTTTTTACTACTGATGGCAAATGCATTACTTCCTTCTCCGGTAAAACCGGGTAAATTTGCAATCGAACCGTTGAGAATTTTAGGCAATGTTTTGTCGACTCCACAAAATACCGCTACAGAAAACATGGTCGTTGCGATGTAATCTTCTACGTTGATCGGGAATACATGCTTATTCAATATTTCTTTTGGATGCGCTTTTCCATAGGCTTGCAATCCTAATAAATAGCCTTGAAGTAATTGGATGAACTTAGGGTCCATCGATTTAATTTGTTGGTCTACTGTCGCTCTCGTATTTAATAACCCAAAAACAAAGTCGACAGGCGCCCCTTCCTTACCCATATGAGTAGATAATTTCCCCTTTCCGGTTAAAATAAGTGTTTGAATAGTTTTGAAATCATCTTCTGCATGTGCCCATGCAAGGCCATAAGCCACTTCTGGATCTGTGGGAGCAAAAATATGGGGTACGCCATAGCTGTCTCTTGCGATGGTGATTTTGTCCACATGAATTTCAGGGAAATTCGTGTTTTGCGCTAAAAGACTTAAGGAAGCAATTGAAAATAATAGGCTATAAAAGAGTTTCATACATTTTTAGGTAAGCTATGGTCGAGTAGGATCAAATAACTAGTAAGACATAAAACATGAACCTATGAAATAGGAATATGTTTTATGTCTCAATCATTCAATGAGTTATTTCAGATTTGGATTCGATATTAAATTGGCAAATAATCTCCACGCACCTGGAACTGCGGCTGGTAGTTCACGGAAAAAAACTAACCCTGTGTAGATAAATTGGCCTTTTCCGTATTTGCAAACCGTGATATTTCCTTTATTTAATTTTTCACCTGGATCTGTAAATCCTAGCGGAAATTCATAGTGAGCGTCATCTGACTCGCCGGTATAAATGGATCTCTCTTGAACCCAATTTTCAAAGTCAATATCTGAAATTTTGTTGGGTACATTTAATAAGGCATGTGTAGGAAGTAAAAAGTCGGGTTTTGCGTCTTCTCGAGTAATTCGACCTCTGCCCACAGCCATTGGATAAGGTGCAATGGATGATTTAATTGGGCCTAAAAAACTTGCTGTGTTGTATTGAACGATATAATTACCACCGTTCTCTACATATTTCATGAGTTCTGGATAGGCATTGACCATATAATTAAGGGTGTTGTGAGCTCTAACTCCAGTCACCACTGCGTCATATTTTTTTAAGTTGGCCAAGTTCAAATCGTTTTCACTTAAAAAATCGATTTGATATCCTAACTGTTTAATGGCTTCAGGAACTTTATCACCTGCTCCTTTAATATAACCAATCCTATTTCCTTGTTTCTTAATATCGATGTGTAAGATGTCTAAATTAACGGGAGAAAAATACCTTTGAGTAGGAATATGGGGGTATTCTATGGTTTGTAATTCCAAAGAATCAACCCAGTTTCCTTGTTGGGTTTCATAAGCAAGCGATAGTTTTTGCTTTATTTTTCCTGATTCAGAAAATTTAGTTTCGTCGAATGGGACGTTATGCGTCAACTTCTCTCCTTTTTTCAACCCTTTTGGCAAAGAAATGCTACTTAGCGTATTTTGGCTATTGGACTGAACTTTTACCGTTCCGGGGGCTATTTTCCCTAAAGCAAAAATGGTTAGCTCAACCGTCTTCTTCGATTTAGAGCCTTTAGTTAGTAATAGCACATTGGAGTTTAATGAAAAGACTGATTTTGGAGTGATACTAATGGGTTGATATATTTCACCTTTTACAGGGTCAACAATCATTTCTTGAATAGGCTTTTCTATTTGAAACTCTTCTCCGTCAATAAGAAATGTGGCAGAGGCCATTATAGCTGGATCTGGGTTTGGCTGGCCTATTTTCATAGGATCATCGACATTAAATCGACCAATTTCTTTGGGTTTTTTAATCCAATATGGCTGGGTTATTTCACTCCCAGCAAGCAATGTTCTGGAAAGGATTTGTTTTTTAGATGAGCCTATTTTTCCGGTCCAAGTAGAATCTTGATCCCCGACGGTAATTTTTAATTGGCCCACTTCTACTGGAGTGCGTACGATGAATTCAGCTTTTATTTTAATGGAATCTCCCCTCGAAACGATCCCTGCGCTTGAATAAGCATTTAAATTGATTCCAGAAGCCTTAATGACCCATTCGTTGATTTGTTTTAATTTTTTATCTCTTAACGTCGATTTAGGCAAGGCCGAGATTGATTTTTTCAAAGCAATCAAACTAGGGATACTTAAATGCGGTTGGCTTATTTTGTAATTTTGAATGATTTGATCAATGGCGTTTTCAATTGCCGCAGCTCCTGGAACTCTAGCCCAAGAAACATCCACTCCATCCCATAACTTATTTACGGGTGTTGTTCCAGCTAAAGTCACGAAATATTCCATACTTTTTCCTCGGTCTGCTGAAAATCCAAATCCCTGGCTTTTATGTTGGCTCCTACTAAATGCAGCCATTTCACCCGTGCTTTGACCTATGGAAGGTAAATAATTCCCAATTTCAAATTTAAATTGATCCTCACTAATAGTTGAATTAGGGGATCCTGGGAAACGGAAAGTATTCCAAAGCAAACGTTTTGCTTGCCATACTTCCACCCCTAATTTCAATTGCTCAGGAAAGCGATTAGGATCTGCAGCTGCTTTAAATGCTTCTATAGCTAAAACGGCTGAAGCTGAATGATGCCCATGCCCTGCTCTCGCATCGGGTGGAAAACGCGTAAAAATGATATCTGGGCGTAATTTACGAATCACCCAAACCATATCGGATAGAATTAATTCTTTCCCCCAAAAGCCCAAAGCCTCATCCGTTGATTTGGAAAAGCCAAAATCGAAGGCTCGAGAGAAATATTGATTAGCCCCGTCGATTCTTCTGGCGGCCAATAATTCTTGTGTTCTGATTAATCCTAAGGCAACTCCTTGCTCATCACCGATTAAATTTTGTCCTCCTTCTCCCCGATTACATGCAAAATAACTGGTTTCCCATTGTTGTTCTTGCGCAAACCAGGTCAACATATGCGTGCTTTCATCATCTGGGTGTGCTGCGATATGCAATACAGTCCCTAATACTTTTAAACCTTTTAAATCCTCATATAATTGAGCCGAGGTTCTTTGTTGGGCTTGTGCGCTAAATAAACTAAACAATAGAATTAGAGTAAATAATTTTTTCATTAGGGATATGGATGAATAAATACGTATTAATTACTATTTGAAAGAAAAGAGGACGATTTTAAAAAATGACAGCGCATGTAGCGCTGTCACAATATGTATTTAATTATCCCAATCGTCCGTCCTGAAAAGGTTGACTGGTAAGCCTTCCCGACTAAATAAATTAGGCATATCGGCATTTTTGAATGCATAACGAACGGCAACCGGATTAGGTACATCTGGGCTTGAAACCACTAAAGATGAACCGTCGATTTTCCCAGAAGCTGGATAGAACTTCTTATCTTCACCGGCTATCATCAGATGGCTAGGATCGCCATCTTTGGAAACCAATTTCCCATTTAACTCACGGAAATAAATTCTAATCTTTCCTTTTTCTACTTTCATGCGATCGTATTTAGGATAAAAAATGGGTCCAGCTTCTTGGCCATAATGTTTAACTAAAGCTAAATTGGCAAATCGATTAGCCACCTCCACTTTAATCGTTGGATGGATATTGGTCACATCAGGCACCAAATCCGTCAAAACAACCATCGCCGTATTTTCCAATTTCAAATTATTCGTTTGTGCTTCTCTTAGTTTCGCTCCATTGACATTGTCCCCGTATTTATCATAGGGAGCAATTTGTGCAAAATAGAAAGGGAAGTTTTTGTTGAAAGCCGTTCGCCATGAGACTATCAAATCGTTCATTAGTTCTGTATAAGAGCCGTATTGCCCCACATTACTTTCTCCTTGGTACCACAAAGCGCCAGCAATATTGTAATTGATGATGGGAGCAATCATGGCATTGTAATTCATGCCGATGGTATTTTGTGCGTTTTTGATGGCCTGAACCAAATGAGGTTTTTTCATCACCGAATCTCTGGCAATCCAAACTTCTGCTCTTGTACCTCCCCAATTTGAACTAATTAATCCCATAGGAACTTTTAATTGCGCTTGAAGTTTTTTACCAAAGAAATACCCGATGGCTGAAAATGCTTTCATATCCGTGGGATTACAAACGACCCATTTAGCTCTGACATCTTCTTGCGGATATTTGGCTGTTCCTTTGGGAATGTAAAAGAATCGAATTTGATCATTCGTTGCATTGGGCATTTCGTCGATGGACTCTTTAAGATTTTGTGAGCCACTCCATTCCATATTACTTTGGCCTGAAAATACCCAAACTTCCCCAAAAACCACGTCGGAAACCGTGATGCTATTTCCATTTGTTTTAAAGGTAATGCTGTGATTACCACCTGCTTTCGGTGTATTAACCTGCAAAGAAAAATGACCAAAGATTGACCTAGCTTTATATTGGGTCGTATCCCAATCCACAGTAACCTTAACTTCCTCCCCAGGATTTGTGGTCCAGCCCCAAAGAGTCACCTTGGATTTTTGTTGGAGTACCATGTGATCCCCTATAATAGCGGGCAATTGCACATCCGCTTGCATGCGAAAGGCCACGAATAGCAATAATATCAGTAATTTTTTCATGTGTTTGATACGGTTTATTTTAACATGTTTCTGTTCCATGGCCCACGATAAGGACGAGCTAATAAGGCTGTCGCTTCAGGATCATTGATGATGATTTTTTTAACTGGGTCATAGGAAAGCGGCCGACCTAAACGCATGGCTAAATTAGCGATGATGCAACTAGCGGTGGAAATATGACCAGCTTCTATATCAGCAATAGGTCTTGATTTCTTGTCGATGGCCGCTAAGAAGTCCAACATATGCCCGCGGGTTGCTGGAGCAGCATTTAATTCAATGCGTTCTTCTTTTAAATCCTCTGGATATTTTTCTTTTTCAAAAACAACATCCTGGTGTATTTTCGAAGCTTTGGGATCTACCGGAGTAAAGTCATAACGCATGGTACTCATTCTCAAGGTACCTTTTTCACCATAAAGTATTAAAGCCCATGGATAATCAGGATCTGGAGGTGTTCCCCAAGAACGATGTTGCCAAACACAGTTTAAATCATTGTATTCGAAAACAGCGGTTTGGGTATCAGGAATGTTTGATTTACCCCCTTTTTGAACGTATATACCACCTTCAGAGCTGATGCGGTTAGGCCAACCTAAATCCAACATCCAGCGAGCTGTGTCAAACATGTGAATGCACATGTCGCCCATAATTCCATTTCCATATTCATTAAAAGTTCTCCACCATCTTGTGTGTGGTAATCCGTCATAGGGACGCATAGGTGCTGGTCCAGTCCACATTTCATAATCAAAAAATTCAGGGACAGGTTGGACCGGTGGGTTCCCGTTATTTCGCATGCTAAAATAGCAGCACATCTCAACATGTCCTACTTTGCCCAATAAACCCTTATCTACGATATCTCGCTTTGCTTGAATTAAATGAGGCGTACTTTTACGTTGAGTTCCTACTTGGACTGTTTTATTATATTTTCTAGCCGCGGCTACCATGGCCTCACCTTCTAATACATCGACCGAAATGGGTTTTTGAACGTAAACATGGGCTCCTGCTTTGACAGCGTCAATCATTTGTAAGGGATGCCAATGATCTGGACTTCCTACAATGGCGATGTCCAATTCATTCTCTTTTAGTAATTGGCGATAATCATTATATAATTTGGGTGTTTTGCCTGATTTTTGACGCTCAGAAACCATTTTTCCTGCCTGATTCAATTGATTTCGGTCTGGATCACATAGAGCTAAAACCTCTACGGGAGCTACTTGCATGAGGCGAAAAAGGTCACTTTTTCCGTACCAACCGGTACCAATTAAGCCTACTTTTAAAGGTTTGTCCGGATTGATTAAATCCAATCCATAGGCTCCAAATTGAGATAAGGCCAAGGAAGCGGTAGCGCCCTTGACAAATTGCCTACGATTAATGTTAAATGATTTCATATTTTGAATAGGTTTAGAAATTGCTTGTCATTTTTACAAGAAACTAAGGTAATGAATTTGATAATATTTTAAAATAAATTTAAATGAAAGGCTTGTAATTTTTTTTAGCTAAATTATTTATGGGTTCAAAGTCTCTTTTAGGACCCATTATAAATGCTTATCAGCAGAATACATTTAAAAATTTATTAAAAAAGCCCGAAAGGGCTTTTTTAATAAATCAGAACTAGGATTTTAATTTATCTAGCTTTCAATGAACTTAGGAATTCAACCACATCTCTAATTTCTCTTTTTGAAAGTAAGCTGCCCATCGGAGGCATGCTCGATGGAGCATTCACACGAGACTTAATGCGTGATAGTGCAATTTTTAATGGTTCTGCTTCATTGGTTTTCAACTGGATCTCTTTTTCATTTTCGACCAACAATAACCCGGATACTTCTTGGCCATCGGTCAATACGACGGTGACATTGCCAAAACCTGGTGCAATGCGTGCGCTTGGTTCGATTAACGATTGAAGTATTTGTTCGCGAGTTAATCTACTACCAACTCCCTTTAATGAGGGTCCTACGTTTCCTGCTTCACCATTTACATTATGACAACGCACACATTGAACCGTTTGATTGCGATTAAAAATGCCATTTCCCACTTGTAAGTTACCACCGAAAAGCGCCTCTTTGAACTCATCCGTTAAGGTGCCTTTTGTTTTTAGGGCATCTAATTTAGCGACTAATTTATCTGATTTACTTGCTTCCACGGCCTCCATTAAATCTAATTTGATTCCATTTTCTAATTTACCTCCAACCATTTTTTGAATCAAATCTTCAAAAATATCACTCGTGTTTTCAGATTTCATTTTACCCATACTTTGCAACAATTGTTGTTGCTCTGGCATACTGCCTTTTTCGAATATTATGTTCACGATGGATGGCAATTGACTTTTTGGAATTTCAATTTTATTCAAATTGCTTAACGCAACTCCACGAACTCCTCTATCCGAATCATCCATTCCTTTTTGGATGATTAAAGCCAAATTAGGGTCATTTAGTGTGGCTAATGACGATAATTGAGACGAACGAACTTTGGCACTTGGATGATTGGCAAAAATTTGTGTTTGCTCTGAACGCAAATCCGTAATATTAAGTTCTGCCAACAACCGTGCACTGGCGATTAATACCTCAGGGTTTTTGCTGCGTAAAAACTCAGGCATTTTGCTTTTTATTTTAGCCACTACATCGGCCGGATTTCTTTTTAATACTCCACGGTGACGTCCATCTACGCGATCCATAAGCGATGGATTAGCCCAAGAACCTAAAGTTGCAATGGCTTCCGCTCGGATGACATCGGAGATATCACTTCTTTCAGCAAACTGAATTAATAGGTCAATTTCTTTAGCCGTTCCTACGCGAAGACAAGCATTAATCGCCCTTCTTAAAAGAGGTTCCCCTTTCCAAGCCGGATTAGCTAAACTAGCGGCTAAGGCAGGTAATGCATCCACAATGGACTCATCATCATTAATAGCTCTAGCAGCTTCTGTGGCAATGAATTCGTCTGAATCTTGAAGAGATTTAGCCACTTTGGGACTTGCCATACGACGTAAAATTAAAACAGAGGCTAATCTTAATGATTTATTCGCCGAGTTTTGCATCGCAACAATCGCTTCCTCCTTACCTATTCTAGAAAGAGCTAAAACGGCTGCATGGCGTATGTATTGGTCTACATCTTGATTGCGTTCCAACAAGGAAATTAATCCTGGTATAGATTTAGTTGATTTGATTCTACCTAATGCCTGAGCCGCAAAAAACTGACTTCTTGGCGCATCGGTTGCAAGTAAGGCAATTAAAGCATCTTCAGACGGTACATAAAAAGCATCTCCTAAAACCTTC
>JBIKRO010000130.1:0-4742 GCA_044349095.1 Aquirufa sp.
CTTAATATAAGCGAGTAAATCAGCCATAGCTTTCAGATTGATGTTACCTTCTAAGCCATTAGGCATAGCTGAAACACGCATATCTCGCTTCGATTTAATTCGAGTCTTTTCGATGTTTTGAACCGTTCCACCCATTAATTTTAATGCGATGGATTGATTGTTTTCTGAGGTGATAATTCCCGTTAATCGACTTCCATCCGTCATCTCCACTTCCCATTGGCCATATTTATCGGCAATGGAATTATTCGGATTGATAATTTCTGTGACAATGGATAAGGCATTTCTGCTTTTTAACGTCGATAAATTAGGCCCAAACTCTATGCCTTTTACATCCTTAATGATGTGGCATGTAGTACAATTCGCCTCAAAAACTTTCTTTCCGTTATCTGCGTTTCCGGCCATTTCCGCCGCCGGCAAATAGTTCTGTAAAATTGCCTTTCGGTCTTCTGCGACGGCCAAAACTTTTCTCGCAAAAGCGCGAACTCCCTTGTCGTAATAATTCATTAATTCGACAAACTGTGGCCAAGCCAAATCGCTTTTGGGGATGTTATTTTTTTCAACCTCCTTGAGCAAGGTGGTGATGTAGGTATCATTGAAAAGCATGTATTTAATCCATTCTTTTTTAGCCTTTGGGGCCATGGATGAATATGCTCGATTGATCGCAATTAAATCGGCAGGCTTTAAAATTTTAGGCAAGGAAGTGATGGCGGCAACCTGTAAATGTTCCGGATTTTTTTGGTTTAATAGGCCCACGAGTTGCGCTTCTATAGCGGGTGTTTTAGATAAGGCTGCCAACTTTAATGAACTAGCTTGCAATTCTTTGTTAGCAGATGTACTCGCTTTTTTATTTCCCTCAGCAATGATGGAGGTATTTTTCGGCAAGGTGCTGTTGGCAAATATGCGAATAATTGACCCCCTCAATTCATTGTTTTTAGTTACATAAAAAGCACGTGCGATAGATTCTTTTTGTGTTTCAGATAAACCAAGTTCCGAGTGTGTCTCATGCACATATTCGGCTACCCCTTTTAAAATGGCGGCCTGCCACCAGTCATTTTTAGGATTGCTGTCTATGGCTAAATTTAAAAATTCAGTATCTCCCTTCTTCACTAATGTAGCGGCTAGGTATCCCAAAAATTCAGATTTTCCCTCACTCGCTGTGGCGCCCATAGCCTTTGTGCTAAATTTTAATAATTCATATTCTGCACCTTGTGATGAGGCAATCGCCGCGATTCCAGTCCAATGGTCATCGATGTCCTTAGTCAAAATCTTTGCTTTTAATTCAGCCATTTTAGGTAGACTTAAATAGCTCGATGAACAAATCCACTGAAATCTGACACGGGCCGATGGATCATCTGCTAATGCAATTAAAGATTCATTTAAAACGGAATTCCCTTTAAATCCAGGCTTCTGCATCATGCGATCCGCGAGTTGCAAGGCATTTTCACGAACCCCTTCTAAATCCGATTTTAGCGCATGTTCAAGATCTTTTGGACTTAAAATTCCCCAGTCGTGTAGCAACCATAATGCCGCGACAGGACCATATTCTGTATCAGAACGAACTACATCAGACAGAGCAGAAACTATATTTTTATCGCCTCTTTGGAATAAAAGCCGTTGGGCTGTTTTTCTAAACCAACCATTTTCATGGCTCAATAATTTCACTAAATCCTCCGAAGATTTTTCACTCAAACGGACCGATTTCATCCAATCCATCGGATCGCTTCCTTTCTTAGTCACGCGGTATATTCGGCCTTTCGTTGATCCGTTATACAAAGCCCCACTTTTATTTACCTCATCCGACATCCACTCTGGATGCTCAATCAATTGGCGGTAATAATCAACCACATAAAGTGCTCCATCAGGGCCTACGTAAAAATTAACAGGTCGGAACCATGGATCTTTTGAGGCTAAAAATTCCTTTTTTTCTAGGAGTCTTTTGCCCGAAAAAGTGGCGCCTTTTGACTCAATGATGTCGGCATGAACCAGGTTGTGTGTGGGCTCGCCTATGAAGGTTATGTTTTTAAAGTCTTTTCCAAAAGCCCCGCCATCATACCAAGTCACACTGCAACTGGAAGACACCACGCCGATGTCGGTAAGCAATTGATGATTTGGATTTTCCGAAATCGGATACACCTCACACGCATCTCCATGATCTGGAATTTTCGACATGGCCTCAGAAATCACTAAATTTTTGTTGGCATTTACATAGCGCGCGTCGATGACCTCATGAAAAAGATGGTCGGCATTATCGGTATAAAAACGCCTGCCCCACGGATCCGTCGTATGTCCATATTGGGTCTCCCCGGATAAGGATTCGATCTCAAATGAGCCTGGCTTAAAACGAACATTTCGGCCATTCCCGTTTTGTGGTAATTTAGGGGCATTGGGATTGCCAGCGAAAGTGATTTCTTTTCCTTTATCTCCAAAAATATTTTCATAGCTGAAGGAATTAATGGCTCCTGAATGGCCTAAATAAATCCAATTGTCTATCCCAAATTTTGGGCTATTCATGTTATGTTGCGGGTTTGACAAAGAGAATCCCGTCAAAATTACTTCGCGTTTATCGGCTATATTATCTCCATCCGTGTCTTCTAAATAAAGGATGTTGGGTGAATCTGCGACTAAAATTCCCTTTTTCCATTTCATGATTCCCATCGGAAGCGTAAGGCTGTCGGCAAATAAAATACTTTTGTCTGGGTAGCCGTCTTGGTTCGTGTCCACCAACTTTTTAACGTGGCCTTTTTTGCTTAAGTCTAATGGATAGCCTGACATTTCTAATACGTACCAATTGCCATCTTCGTCGATTTCCATCGCCACTGGATCTGCGATTAAAGGATCAGCTGCCACTAATTCCACTTCAAATCCATCCATCACTTGAATGGAATTTAATGCTTTTTGATGCTCCTCCGTAAGCTTTATGTTGGGATGCTCTTTGCCCTGACAAGCGATGATCAATAGGCTAATCGCTAAAATTAAGTATCTCATTTTTACTGATTTTTACGAAATAAATGTATAAAAATTATTGAATTAATACATGATAACTCAAATTTTAATCTAATGTTTGTTATTCTTCTTTACCCAAATGTTTTTTTAATTTAGTTATTATTTAAGAGATATGTTGAATTTTGAACCTGGAAAAAGGGATTAAATATTCCTTCAAGTTTAAAATATTTTTTTTCTAACTTGCAATTAAACCTATTTAAACCATGATCAAATTCATTCAAGCTTTTGCATTTTGCATTTTAGCCAATACTATTTTCGCACAAAAAATTACCTCGGAGTTTATCTATGAAAAGGCACCCTTTCCGTCTTGCCATGCTTCTACGCTGGAGGAAACTCCAAGGGGAATCATTGCTTCTTGGTTTGGAGGAACCGCCGAAAAAGATAAGGATGTGGGAATTTGGGTAAGCCGATTGGAAAAAGGAAAATGGACAGCACCGGTGGAAGTGGCGAATGGAGTTCAAAATGAAACATTGCGTTACCCAACTTGGAATCCCGTATTATTTAAAATGCCAAAAGGCGAATTGATTTTATTTTATAAAGTGGGACCTACGCCTTCTACTTGGTGGGGAATGTTAAAACGCTCGAAAGACAATGGATTAACTTGGTCTGCCGCGGAAAAATTGCCAGATGGCATTTATGGGCCGATTAAAAATAAACCTGTCATGTTGAAAAATGGCACCTTATTATGCCCTACTTCGTCGGAAGATCAGGGCTGGCGGGTACATTTTGAGATGACTAAAGACGGCGGCCGTACCTGGTCTCGTACCGAAGCCATCAATGATGGGAAAGAATTTTCAGCGATTCAACCCAGCGTTTTATTTCTACCTGATGGCCGTTTGCAATTGCTTTGTCGGAGTAAAAATGGGCTGATTTTAGAATCCTTTTCAGGCGACCAAGGAAAAACTTGGTCTGCTTTAAAAGCAACTTCATTGCCTAACCCGAATTCAGGAACTGATGCGGTAACCTTAAAAGATGGCCGACATGTCCTTGTGTACAATCATGTGACGAAAGAATCCCAAGTCTGGGGCGGAAGACGCTCACCACTCAATGTAGCAATTTCGAAAGATGGTCAGAAGTGGGATGAGATTTCAGTGTTAGAAAATGAGCCAAAAGCGGAGTTCTCTTATCCAGCGGTCATTCAAACAAAAGATGGCAAAATTCACATTACGTATACATGGAAGCGTGAGAAAATTAAACACGTGGTAATCCAATTATAATATGAGCCTTCCCATCTTAGACCTCCTAATTATTGTCGCCTATTTAATCGCGATGGTGTCGATCGGTTTTTATTTTTCTAGAAAAAATAAAAGTTCGGAGCAGTTTACTACGGCATCAGGATCTATTCCTGGATGGGCGCTTGGCCTCAGTTTTTACGCTACTTTTTTAAGTGCCATTACCTTTTTAGGGGATCCTGGAAAATCGTTTGGAAGCAATTGGAATCCCTTTGTTTTCAGTCTTTCCATCCCATTTGCTGCCTTTGTGGCCACCCGATATTTTGTACCCTTTTATCGAAATAGTGGTGAGATTAGTGCCTATACCCATTTAGAAAAACGTTTTGGATCTTGGGCTCGGACCTATGCGATGCTGTGTTTTATCATGACCCAATTGGCCCGCATGGGAACCATATTTTATGGCATTGCTTTGACGCTGAATGCGCTGACAGGTTTAGACATGAGATTGATTATCATCGTATCTGGTTTATGCATTATTTTTTACACGGTCCTTGGCGGCATGGAAGC
>JBIKRO010000131.1:0-4647 GCA_044349095.1 Aquirufa sp.
TAGCTGGCTACGTAAAGCTTCAATGCAAAGGTGGCCAAGCCAATCCTTCACCACCCATCGGTCCTGCATTAGGTTCGAAAGGATTAAATATCATGGAGTTTTGCAAGCAGTTTAATGCAAGAACTCAGGATAAAAACGGCGTAGTATTGCCGGTCCTAATTACTTATTATGCGGATAAATCGTTTGATTTCGTTGTAAAAACTCCTCCTGCACCCATATTGTTATTGGAAGCAGCAAAGGTGAAGTCAGGTTCGGCACAGCCAAACTTGAAGAAAGTTGGATCAGTATCTTGGGATCAAGTGCGAGTAATCGCGGAAACTAAAATGCCTGATTTAAACTGTTTTACAGTCGAGGCAGCAATGAGTATGATTGCTGGAACGGCCCGATCAATGGGAATTACTGTTTCCGGTGAAAAACCGTTCTGATTTTTATCATCAGAAATTAACAATTTAATTAAAAGGTAATGGCAAAACTTACGAAGAAAATAAAGGAAGCCCTTTCAAAATACGATGCAACGCAAGCGTATTCGCTTGAAAAAGCAGCGGAGATTTTGAAAGAAATTTCTTATACAAAATTCGATGCCTCTGTGGACATAGATGTTCGCTTAGGAGTAGATCCCCGCAAAGCAGACCAAATGGTTCGTGGAGTGGTTGCCCTACCTCATGGAACAGGTAAAGACGTACGAGTTCTCGTATTGTGTTCGCCTGATAAAGTAGAGGAGGCAAAAGCAGCCGGTGCTGATCACGTGGGATTGGATGATTACATTGCAAAAATCGAGAGCGGCTGGACCGATATCGACGTAATCATTACGATGCCAACAGTGATGGCAAAATTAGGCCGTTTGGGTCGTGTGTTAGGACCTCGCGGTCTGATGCCTAACCCAAAGTCGGGTACAGTGACTTTGGAAGTAGGAAAAGCAGTGAAAGAAGTAAAAGCTGGTAAAATCGACTTTAAAGTTGACAAAACTGGTATCATCCATACCTCAATCGGTAAGGTGTCTTTTGGAGCTGATAAAATTGTAGATAATGCATTAGAAGTAATCAATACATTGATGAAATTAAAGCCATCTTCTGCAAAAGGAACTTATGTTAAATCGATCAATTTATCATCGACAATGTCTCCGGGCATTATTATTGATAAAGGGACAGTAACTGGATTGTAATCATGACAAGAGAAGAAAAAAATCAGATTATTGATGAGTTGAGCGAAAAGTTCGCGGCAACTCCGTACTTCTACTTGGCAAGTACAGCTGGACTATCTGTAGCAGAGGCAACTCAGTTTCGCAGAATGTGTTTTACTAAAGGCGTGGAATATAAAGTGTTCAAAAACACATTGATTTCAAAAGCGTTAGCGAAAACGGGAACAGATTATAGTTCTTTAGATGCTGAAGTTTTGACCGGAATGACAGGAATTATCTTCTCCCCAGGAGATGCTAAATTACCTGCTAAGTTGATCAAAGATTTCAAAAAAGAAGCAGGTAAAGACAAAATCAAGTTCAAGGCGGCTTCCATTGAAGGTGGATTGTACATTGGCGAAGGCCAATTAGTATCATTAGAAAACATCAAGTCGAAAAACGAGATGATTGGCGAAGTGATCGGATTATTGCAATCGCCTGCTAAAAATGTCATTAGTGCATTATTAAGCGGCGAAAAGAAATTAGCTGGAATCGTGAAGACTTTGTCGGAGCGACCTGAATAATTTTCAACAAGTTTAACAAGGGGGTAATCCTCAAAAAATAATTAATTTATAACTATTAAATTTTCAAAAAATGGCAGATTTAAAAGCGTTCGCTGAACAATTAGTGAACTTAACTGTAAAAGAAGTAAATGAATTAGCTACTATCCTTAAGGATGAGTATGGTATTGAGCCAGCTGCTGCTGGTGCTGTTATGGTTGCAGGTCCTGCAGCTGGCGGTGCTGGTGATGGCGGTGAAGCAGCTGCTGAGAAAACATCTTTTGATGTAATCTTAAAGGCATGTGGTCCTAACAAATTAGCGATCGTTAAATTAGTTAAAGATCTTACTGGTTTAGGTTTGAAAGAAGCGAAAGATGTAGTTGATGCTGCACCGAAAGCTGTTAAAGAAGGAGTTAGCAAGGACGAAGCTGAAGGTTTGAAGAAAACTTTAGAAGAGGCTGGTGCTGAGGTTGAATTAAAATAATTCAACAACCTGATTAATTAAAAAGGGAATGGCAACATTCCCTTTTTTTTGCTTTATTTGAGATTTGAACTGAATTAATCATTTCATTATTCATGCGCGACATAATTCAACTTCTTCCTGATGCGATAGCCAATCAAATTGCGGCTGGTGAAGTGGTGCAAAGACCCTCCTCGGTAGTCAAAGAATTAATGGAAAATTCAATTGACGCGGGGGCTTCCTCCATCCAGCTCATCATTAAAGATGCTGGGAAGGGAAGTATTCAAGTCATCGATGATGGCCAAGGAATGTCGGAAACAGATGCTCGTATGTGTTTTGAAAGACATGCTACATCCAAAATCCGCAAGGCCGAAGATCTTTTCACGATTAAAACCATGGGCTTTCGTGGGGAAGCAATGGCCTCCATCTCCTCAGTCGCTCAGGTCGAGCTAAAAACCAAAAGAGCAGAGGACGAATTAGGTACTTTAATCAAAATAGACGCCTCCGTCCTAAAATCTCAGGAATTAATTCAATGCCAAAAAGGGACATCGATCACCATTCGCAACCTCTTTTATAACATCCCCGCACGTAGGAATTTTCTGAAATCCAATCCCGTAGAAATTCGGCATATATTGGATGAGTTCCAACGAATTTCACTGGCTAATCCTAGCATCAAATTTTCGTTCATTCAAAATGATCAGGAAACGTATTCCCTGCCACCGGAAAAATTAGGCAAGAGAATCGTCGACCTATTTGGCAAATCCTACCGGGAACAATTAGCCGCATGCGAAGAAGACACTTCGTATGTCAGTATAAAAGGGTATGTTGGTAAGCCTGAACACGCAAAAAAGACCAGAGGAGAGCAATTTTTCTTTGTCAATAACCGCTTCATTAAAAACAGTTACCTAAATCATGCGGTCATGACCGCTTATGAGCGATTATTGGGCGATGGGGCCTTTCCCTTTTATGTATTATTTCTAAGCATTGATCCCGCACATATCGACATCAATGTGCACCCCACCAAGACAGAAATAAAGTTTGATGACGAACGGTCCATTTACGCCATTGTCCAAGCAGCTGTCAGGAAAACACTCAGCATTAATAACTTAATTCCTTCGCTCGACTTTGAAACCAATGTAAACTTCAATGTGCCTACTACTTTTGGGTCTTCACAAAGAACCCATGAAAAAAGTGATGTGATTAAAGCTAGGCCCACGCAGGATGCTTGGAAAAAGCTTTACGAAGGAATGGATAATAATATTAGTGCTTTTGAACAACAAAGCTCCCTTCAAACGATGAAAATTTTTGACTCGACCGATGAGCCAAAAACGATTCAGAGTAAAGCCAATGACTGGAATTATGATCACGTTAATACCCCCAATTTTCAGGTCATCCAAGTACTTCAAAAGTATTTAGCCATTCACATTACGGATGGTTTACTATTAATCGATCAAAAAAAAGCGTATCAAAGGATTTTGTACGACCAGTTTATGGATCATTTAAATAGGAAAAATGGGGCGTCCCAGCAATTACTTTTCCCGATTACAATTCAGATTAATCCTGCGGACCAAGTTCTATTTGAAGAAATAAAACAAGAAATTAAGGACCTTGGATTTAGAATGGAAAAGGATTCAGACCAAAATTTCTTGGTGGAAGGAATTCCTTCCGGAGTTTTAGAAGAAGATTGCCAATTACTCATTGAAGGTATTTTGGAGCAAATCAAAAATGAGAATGCTGATTTCGCTTCCCATCGAAATGAAAAAATTGCTCAGGCGATGGCCAATAAAACCGCAAGTAAATACATGCAAAAAAAACGAAGTAACGAGGAAATGAATGCCATGATTGGCCAATTATTTGCCAGTTCAAATCCTAACTTCTCGCCTAATGGAGAAGAAATTAGTAAACTATTAACTGAGGATTATTTCATTAATCTATTTAGCTAACTCAATAGCCCTGTCTCTCGCGGCAAAAATACCCTGCTTTAAACCCTCCGAAACGCCTAATTCTTTAAACGTTTTTAAAGCCGCTTCCGTAGTTCCTCCCTTTGAGGCAACCGCTTGTATTAATTCATCTAAATTTTTATCACTCGTTTGCATTAAATGATAGGATCCTAGCATCGTTTGCTTAACTAATAATGCTGACATCGCTGAATCGAAGCCCATTTCAACACCCACGTCTATCATCGCTTTAATCAAATAGAAAAAATAAGCGGGTCCACTCCCACTCAAACCTGTTACTGCGTCAAGCAGTTTTTCGTCTTCCAAAAATACCGCTCGGCCCGTCGAGTTAATTAGATTTTCAACTTTCCTTATATCAGAAAGGCCCACGGCAGAAGCTGAAGCAAATGCAGTCATTCCCATCCCCAAAAGAGCGGGTGTATTAGGCATCGCGCGAATAATCAACTCATGAGATAAAGATGCTTGTAAATTGGCAATAGGAATACCCGCCATAATCGAGAGTACTAGTTGGCCCGGCAAGATAAATCGAGCCAATTCCTCCGAAACTAATGGGTA
>JBIKRO010000068.1:0-15691 GCA_044349095.1 Aquirufa sp.
AATAGAAAATCAGAAAAACCACATTGCAATTTAAATTGCGGTATCGATGTGAAGGCCAACTAAATCCCAAAATCAAAACCCTTCTTTTTCAAAATTTTTCTTATTTTTATCTTTTCAAAAAAAATCGATCATCTCGAAACTATGAGATCAAAGATTTGATTACACAACCTATTTAAATCAACATATGCGTAACAATCGTAGAAAATTTATTCAACAAGTAGCCTTAGGTGCTGCTGGAATCAGCCTAGGAAATATTAATTCCGCCTTTAGTGCAAAGAGTTATGCTCGGATCATCGGAGCAAACGACCGCTTAAACGTCGCTCTGATGGGATGTGGCCGCCGTGTGAGTGCTTATTATGCTGCACTGAAAGACAAAAACAACAATGTAGATGTAGCCTATATCTGTGATGTCATGAAAAAGCAACGCGAAAAAGTAGGCCGTGATTTGCAAGGAAAAGTAACAGGAAATGCGAAATTGGTGAATGACATTCACGATGTTTGGAATGACAAAACCGTTGATGCCATCTTTAACGCAACTCCGGACCATTGGCACGCGCCAGGTACTTGGATGGCGATGCAAGCAGGCAAACATGTGTACATCGAAAAACCATGCAGTCAGAATCCACGCGAAGGCGAATTATTGGTAGCATTTCAAAAAAAATATGGCAAGGTGGTCCAAATGGGGAACCAACAGCGTTCCGCCAAAGAATCCCAAGACATCATTTCTGAAATTCACAAAGGGGTTATCGGCGATGTTTATAAGGCAGTAGCCTTTTATTCCAACGAGCGCGGCGAAGTGCCTATTGAAAAAAAGGCGCCAATTCCAGAAGGTTTAGATTGGAATCTATGGCAGGGTCCTGCACCACACCAAGAATACACCGCCGACACCTGGGATTACAATTGGCACTGGTATGGTTGGCACTGGGGAACCGGCGAAACAGGCAACAACGCAACCCACGAATTAGACGTTGCGCGCTGGGCTCTCCAAGTTAAATATCCAGAACACGTATATGTAGAAGCAGCCAAAAGACATTTCAAAAATGACGGTTGGGTGATGTATGATACCATGGATGCCACTTTCCAATTCCCTGACAATAAAGTTATCCAATGGGATGGCAAGAGTCGTTCCGGCTATAAAACCTACGGAAGCGATCGTGGAACGATCATTTTCGGTAGCGAGGGTAGCGTATTTGTCAACCGAGAAGGTTACACACTTTTTGACCGAGCAGGAAAGAAAATCAAAGATAGTAAGTCCAAAGGATCTGAGGCTGGAAATACCTTAGGCGGCGGTGGCGACATGACCGACACACACGTGGCTAACTTTTTCAACGTGATTCGTGGAAAAGAAACCAAATTAAACTCGCCGATCGAAGAAGGTGCAATCAGTCAAATGATGTGCCATTATGCAAATATTTCCTACCGCATAAACAAGTCATTCAAAATAGACACGGCCAATGGCCATATTTTGGACAAGGATGGAATGAAGCTTTGGGGACGTGAATATGAAAAAGGCTGGGAGCCCAAATTGTAATTAAATTTTGAAGAACGTTTAGGTAGATGGATAGTTTAAACACCCATTTGCCTAAACGTTTTTGATTATAAGCCACAGCAAGGAGTCTATTTGCCACAATATTCTCTCAGGATTTGAAACAACATGGGCATTGACCCTTCACGATGATGAAAAACAAAACCTATTCAAACGGCCAAAAAACATTTGTGCAATCGGGAGACCTTTTGACCTACTTTTTCAAAAATGGGAAAATAAAAGCCAAAGGACAATTCATTCATGAATTGATGGAAGGAGAATGGATTTTTTACAGAGAAACAGGCCAACTATGGCAAGTGGGTAATTTCAGAGGAGGGCAGAAACACGGTCCTTGGATCAGATATGACAAAAACGATGTCTTAGAATACCAAGAAATTTTCGAGCATGGAGTTCAGCAAAAAAAAGGGTAATTACCATTTTCAGCGGTTATGACTGAATTCCACAAACCCAATTAGCCTTTTTTAAAAGTCACCAGGTAATTACTTTTTAGCTTTGGTTGAAAACTGACTTATGGCTATTTTTAAAACTTCATCGTAACCTAGTTGGCCCTTAACAAGCACCTCATTATTAACTTTTTCAATATCCTGCTCTTGCGTTCTATTGTATCGAATGGGAGGATTGCTTTCTTGGCAAAATAAATAATTCCCTTGAACAATATTTTTGGTGGCTTTATGAAATCGAATAGGCGATTTAGCAATATTGTAAATTAAATTATTTTCGACTCGAACATCCGTGATCCCTTCATCCAAAAACATACCATTACTTTCAGCGCTTCCCGCATTTTTCTTAACATCATGAATGTGATTATTAATTAGTTTACTTCGTGGCTGAAGGCCAAGCATATAAATACCTCCTCCATCACTCAACGCGTTCATAATATGATGAATATGATTTCCATCAATGATATTTTCCTGACAAGGTGTAGTTTCCGTACTCCACATCCAACCAATCGATATTCCTGTATATGGGAGATTGGAGATTTCATTATTTTTAATGGTTGTTTTTGAAGTCAATCCAGCCCATATGCCAACGGCACAATAAAATTGACTACCACAATTATTAATCTTACAATTCTCAATTGTATTTTCAGAAGCAACTTGTTCTGGAGCACTTTTATACCAATTTGTACCATTTTTCTGCCGATCTTGACCCTCACCAATCATAATCCCATTTCCAGAAATATCATCAAATTCTGAATTTTTAATCATAGAGCGGCGACAACCTGCGCCCAATAAAAGGCCTGTCCCTCCTAAATTTTTAAAACTACAATTTGAAAAAACAAGTCCATCACTCCAAATGGCTGAAACAGCCCCAGGAATTGAATTCCAATTCCATTCATCATTATCCCTCCTTTGATCATAAAAAGTAGCTTGAATACCACAATAGCCACCCGTAGGAATGCTCCATTTAGCATATTGAAACGTAATCCCATCGAATTGAATATTTTTAATGGGCTTATCCTCTTTCCCAACCAAAGAAACCAAACCTTCAGAAAGAGGTGTGAAGATGTTAAATTTCGATGGATCAGTATTTTTGGGCAAATGGATAACAATTTCTCTTGTTTCCGGCAAGAAAACCCACTCAAAATCTAAATCAATAAATTCAAGCGCATTTTCCAAAAAGTATCGAGGATGGGGCTCCCAATTGTCAATAGTGAAAAAACTTGGACTTTTCGCACCAATATTATCGACAGCAATTAATTGGCTAGCATCTGCATTAATTTCCTTGACGCCTATTCGTGTGATGGACCAATCATGCATAAAAACTAATTCGACATTCTTAGACTTGGAAGGAATCGGAAAATCGCCTTTCTCAAAATAGAAATTTGTTCGTTTATCTTCCCCCGCTTTTTTAACGCGTAGAAAATCAGTATTAGGGAATCGTGCGCGAGAAGCTCTTTTGTTATTCACAAATAACTCTCGAACATTTTGTAATTCAGGGGCCATATCGGACAATTTACATGTCCAAAAACCGTCTTGTCTTTTTGACCAATTGGAAAGCTTAAGTCCACCTGAAATAACAGGTTTAGTTCCTTGTAAAGATTTGAAAGCTAAAGAAGAATTAGGTAAACTTGACTCAAAAGGTTCAAAAACAAGTGGTTTTGCGATGGTGTGAATCCCATCAGCAAGCCAAATCGTCACATTTTTATGCTGCCCTGATTTCAAAAAATCATAGGCCATTTGTTTAGCCATTAATAGACTTTGAATGGGTTTTTCCTTGGTCCCTGGGTTTTGATTATTCCCTTTGGGTGAAACGAAAATATCCTTGGAATATAATCCAAAAGAGAAAAACACACTGATGATGATGCTAATAATTACCTTTTTCATATTTAATTATTTATCTAAATCGTATTTCTTTCAATTCTAAATATTTCTCTTTTAATTTCAAATAAAAACAGGGTAAGATAAAAAAATAATCTCCAGTCCCAAGATTCCTAGAAGTGAAAATTTAATCCAACGTATAAGCAATTTATTGAACAGGCTGTGTGATTATTTCAGATAAATGTCGGAGCAACTCAAAGGTATATTCTCCCATATTAGGTCCAAACCAACCCATCGTTTTCGGTTCATACGCATCGAGGTAAAAGTATTTCCCGGGAATAATATAGCCCACATAACTCCCATTAAAACTAGTGACATTTGCATTAAACCCTTTGTTGGCCAACCCGTCTTTTAGTTGGCGCGCAAACTCCCCACTAAAGTCACATGGTGTGGTCAACCAAATAAGATTGCCTATTTTAATGACTTGCAAATACACATTTTCGGGCAATGGCATTAATTTTTTACTAAGCCAAGTTGAGAAATGCATCTTGGTCGTTAAGCGAATATTGTAATCCGGCAAGTCCATTTTTAAACTCATCGCCGACATGTCTATTTTTTCTGTAAGCTCAACCTTACCTAAATAAATCTCAAGGCTATCGGCCAGCGATTCCCCTATTTTTTTAGGCTTTTCAAATCCTTTCCCTTCACCCGATGGACTTTGGCTGCCAACAGAGCCTCCACAAAATATGGCTAGGTCAACGGAGCCCTGTTCCATTTTTCGTTGCCAATAGCCAGGATAATCGGCACTGAATTGCATGTTATCAGCGCCAATGGTCGTGGCATGTGCCCCAAAAGAGCCAATCACAGCCTTTCGACCCGCTTTCTGCTGAATTGAGATGAAATTGAAATCGTTGTTTTTAGTCCCAGTCTCGCCGATGAGCCTATTGCGGGTATAAGGAGCCGCATTAAAATACCCATTTCCAATCCGAGCAGGTTTTAAATCGGAGATTGCAGAGGTGACGGCCTGAGCGATTTGCTTCACAAGCCATTGGTTTATATGTGGATTTGCTTTCCCAGCAAATTGTTCGCCAATGAATCCAGGACCCCAAGCCCCAATACTTGAGTGCGTATGCGATGCCGAATAAAATACTTGGCTCCGCTGAATCCCTTTCTTTTCGAGCAATAAAGTTACTTCGTCAATAATATTAGGGGGCATAATTAAAATGTCAGCACCCACAATCACGACTAATTGTTTACCCACTTTAATCGCGGCCGCTTTCACGAAAATGCTATCATGCGTACCCGTGGCACTTTTTCCCTTGCGCGCACCAAAACCTGCTAAAGGTGCCTCTTTAAATTGGCCCACCTCGACACTATCCTTCGAATTCCCTACACTCGGCGTAATACTCACTTTAGAAAATCCTGCTTCAACGAAATCAGTACTTATCGTACGATTTTTCGTTAGGCTGTCCAACCTAGTTTCAGTCCTTTGGTAGTAACTCGATTTAAAATAAGGGGTGTGATCAACCCGGCAAGAAATTAAAAAAAATAGCATAATACAAACGCTACCTAATATGCTTGCAAAAACAAGCGTAACCTTTCTACTTTTTTTCATAAAGGAATTTGAATTAAAACTTATTTCCCAACCCTATTTTACACCTATTGATCAGTGGTAAAAAAAGACCAATCAATTTTTATAGCGTACGGAATCAATCACAAAACACAAGCCTGCTTGGAATACGACGAGGGCCCCCGTTCCATACCAAAACCATTCCCCTCCTTGCATTTTTGAAATTCCAGCGTCAATAGCTAAAGACAAACCGGCTCCCGTTAAAATTAAGCCTCCAGCCGATTGAAGCAACCATTTTAGTTTCGTATTTTTTTTCATAACAAATATTGAATATGCTAATTTATACAAACCTAATTTATTGCAGAGCAATAAAAGAATATTTATATTTGAAAATATGAAGTTGAACGATTGATTGAATCAATTTTGCGCTTCGCTCTAAAACCTATCATTCTATGATTAAGAATCTACTAATAGTCATTCCATTGACTATTTTCATATGCTTTCATGCACAAGCAGAAGATTATAAGGCTTCCATGTTTGGAATAAAATCCAATGGAACGACCATGAATACCAACTCGATTCAAAAAGCCATCGATTTCATCCATGAAAAAGGCGGCGGCCGACTCGTATTTTATGTGGGACGGTATTTGACCGGAACGATCCAACTCAAATCCAATGTAACCATTCACTTGGAGGAAGGAGCTACGATGGTCGGATCTACCAACATCTATGATTATAACATCAATGGGCCTCATTTTTCGTCTCTAGTTACTGCCTACAAAGCAGAAAATATCGGATTAACTGGTAAAGGGGTAATCGACGGCCAAGGCCGGGATTTAGCTTATACCCTATTGGACCAAGTACAAAAAGGGGTGCTTAAAGATGAACTAGCCAACGACCGTCCCGCGCTTCGTCGGCCTAAAGGCATATACTTTCGGGAATGTAAAAACGTAGAAATTTCTGGTATCATGGTTAAAAATGCCGCCGAATGGGTTGTGGTGCTTGATCAATGTGAAAATCTGAAAATTGACAAGATCACGGTCGACAGCAAAGCTTTTTGGAACAACGATGGAATCGATATTGTCGATTGTAAAAATGTGGTTCTTAGCAATTCATTTATTGACGCAAGCGATGACGCCATTTGTTTTAAATCGCATGACCCTACAAAGCTTTGTGAAAATGTAGTGGTGCGAAATAATGTGGCTAGGTCGAGTGCCAACGGCATTAAATTTGGAACAGTGACCTCAGGTGGGTATAAGAATTTTAAGATTGTCAACAATAAAGTATATGACACTTTTCGGTCTGCCATCACCATCGCCACTCCCGATGGAGGGGTGATTGACAATATTTTTGTCGACAGTTTATATGCTTATAACACAGGAAACTCTATTTACTTGAGAATCGGTGCGCGTTGGAATAAAGGCCGAACAGGTTCCATGAACAACATCACCATTCAAAACATGTATTGCGAAATCCCCAACACCAAGCCAGATGCCGGTCAGGAATATGAAGGCCCTATCGAAGATCTTCCACGGAACATTTCACCTGCTAGTATCGTAGGTTTGCCAGGGCAATATATTTCAAACGTAACCCTTCGCAACATTCAAATTGTCGTGCCAGGAAACAGCAACCCAAACTATGCATATCGAGGAATCAAACCAGCTGACTTAGATAGCATTCCTGAAATGCCAGCTGCGTACCCTGAGTATTCACAATTCAAAGAACTTCCTGCTTGGGGATTTTATGTTCGACATGTCAAAAATTTAAAAATTGAGAATGTCACTTTAACCGCTCAAGGAAAGGAATACCGACCGGCCATCGTATTGGATGATGTGCAAGGGGCCACTTTTTCCGAAATGAAGTACATCGAACCAGAAAGCACTAAGAAAAAACAAGTGCATGTCTATAAGTCTTCCGAAGTGTTGCTCAAAAAATAACCGAAACCTCATATGAACTATATAAATAAAATTACGCTATTCTTTTTCTTGCTGTTGGGCTTTCAGCTTTCAGCCAAAGATTACATAGCTACGGAATTTGGCGTTAAAAATGACGGCATTACGCTCAATACCTGTTCGATTCAAAAAGCCATCGATTTTATCACTGAACATGGAGGTGGAAGACTCGTATTTGAATCCGGAAATTATGTTACGGGTAGTATTTATTTGAAGTCGAATGTGACGCTCCAACTAGATTACGGTGCAACAATTTTGGGATCGACTAATCCGTTTGATTACGTGAAGGATAAAAAAATCGGTTGGATGTCTATGATTTTTGCGGTAAACCAAGAAAACATTGGTATTACGGGGAAAGGAATCATCAACGGACGTGGATTTATCACGGCAAACAATATGGTTAATTATATTCATCGGGGTGTCTACACAGATCCTTTGAAATACGATAGGCCCAATGAAACTAATCGACCACAAAATATTTATTTCCGCGAATGTACCAACATCAAAATCACGGATATCACGTTGAAAGATCCCGCCAGTTGGAACCAAACCTATGATCAATGCAAAAACCTTTACGTGGATCACATCACCGTGGACAGCAAATCGTATTGGAATAATGACGGAATCGATGTGGTGGACTGCGACGGGGTGGTGATTAAAAATTCTTATTTTGACGCGGCAGATGATGTGCTTTGTTTCAAATCGCATTCGGCCCAACATATGTGTCAAAACGTGGTGGTGGATAATTGTGTCGGTCGGTCTAGTGCCAACGGACTGAAATTTGGCACCGTGTCGCGAGGAGGATTTAAAAATTTCAAGGTAACCAACCTAACCATTTTTGATACGTTCCGATCAGCCATCACTTTTGCGGCGGTCGATGGAGGTGAAATTGAAAATATTGTGATTGACGGTGTGCGCTCGATTAATACCGGCAATGTGATTTATTTGAGGATTGGAGATCGCTGGAGCAGTGGAAAGAAACCCTACATGAAAAACATTAGTATTTCAAATGTATATGCAGAAGTACCCGCGGGCAAACCCGACGCAGGATATAATTTTGAAGGACCTATTGAAGATTTGCCGCGCAACATCTCCCCAGCCAGTATTGTGGGTTTGGTTGAAAATAAAATCCAAAATGTAGCACTCAAAAACATTCAAATTGTGTACCCAGGAAATGGGAATCCGTTATATGCGAAACGGGGTTTAACACCTGCTGAATTAGATGGTATTCCTGAAATGCGGGAAGCCTACCCCGAGTTTTCCCAATTCAAGGAACTTCCGGCGTGGGGTTTTTATGTCCGTCATGCGGAAGGAATTACCTTTGAAAATGTCACGTTTACGGCATTAAAAAAAGATTATAGACCTAGTGTGGTGCTAGACGATGTGAAGAATGCTACTTTCTCAGGCTTGCAGGTGAATGAACCTGAAAGTGCTGGAAAACAGCAGGTATTCCCGTATAAGTCTAATAACTTGATTATTAAATAAAAACAACGGTTCATCGAATTAGACCTAAAAATCGACGAGCGAATAACATCAAAAAATATGCAAAAATTGTTCTTAAAAATATGTTTATTCATGGTCTTAAGCCAAGGGGCTTTGCTAGCAAAAGACTACAATGCATCCTTATTTGGCATAAAATCGGATGGCGTAACGTTAAATACACCCTCCATTCAAAAGGCTATAGATTTCATCAGTGAAAAAGGCGGTGGTAAACTTAAATTTTATGTGGGCCGATATTTAACGGGCAGCATCCAATTGAAGTCCAATGTGACGATTGAATTAAATGAAGGGGCTGTGCTGGTTGGCACCCCATCTATTTATGATTATGTTGCAATCAATGGAATGAAAGCCTTGATCGTTGCCGATGGCCAACAAAATATTGGAGTTTCGGGAAAGGGTGTCATTGAAGGACAGGGACCGGCCGTATTAGAGCAAATCGCCAAGCAAATTCAAAAGGGATATTTACAAGAAACGATTTCACAGGCAAGTCCTGCTTTGATTGCCTTGAATAATTGCAGTGGCATCAACATCGAAGGTTTTAATTTGCAAAATGCCTGTGGAAATGTCATTGCTTTGACGGCTTGCAAGCAAGTTCGTTTGGCTGGGCTTAAAATTAAAAGCACGTCCAACAAGGAAACTAAAGGCTTAGTCTTTTCTAAAGTAGATGGAATCAAATTAGAAAATCTATTCATTGAAACGGTACAATCAGAAATAAAATCAGATGGATTGTCGACGAACATTTCAATGGTCAATTGCCAATATGCTTCGGGGAAAAAGTTGATTTTTAAAAATTAATGCACCGACAAATCCTTTTGAATTGATTCATTTTCGCGAGTAACAATTTCAGTGAAATAAACTTTTATTTCTTTTGATACACGCGAACATAATCTACTTCCATGCGATTAGGAAATTTGGTTTGGGATGGATCTCCCCCATTCATACCGCCCAGAGCTAAATTCAATAACATGTAATGAGGCTGCTTGAAAGGGTTGAAACCGCTTCCATTTTTGTTAACTAATTGGTCTAAATTTACTTGATTGAGTAATTGATTATCACAATATAAAGCGATGAATTCCTCTGTCCAATCCATGCGCCAAACATGAAATTGTTTTGACCAATTGGTCCCCCCTAATGAATCCACTTTAAAGGTATTGCTAAACCATTCTGGTTTTTGGTTAGGCCCCAGGCAAGCTATATTGGCCAATAACTTACCACGGTAATACTCCATGATATCGATTTCACCATTTGCTGGCCAACCTTTTTCTACACCTAATGTCCACCAAGCAGGCCACATTCCTGGGCTAATATTGATTCTGGCTCTCAGCTCAAATCTTCCGTATTGCCATGTTTTTTTTCCTCTGGTCAACAAGCACGAAGAAGTATAATCGATGGTTTTTCTTTTTCGACGCCAGTCGTTGCTACCTTCTTGGTAACGGGGATTTGGTCTTTGTTCTTTTCTTGCTTCGATGATCAGCAAACCATTTTTGCAATTTGCATTTTCTGTTTGGTACCATTGCAACTCCTCATTGCGAACAAAGCCACGCTCATAATTCCATTTTGTGCTATCAGGTTTTCCTTCTTGATTAAACTCATCAGCCCAAGCTAAAGTGTACCCATCCCTTTTATTCATTGTCGCTTGATTGCTCGTCAAATGGCGACTGCAGGCCATAAAAACAATAAAGCCTATCAGTGAAAAAGTTATAATCCTTACGTTATTCATCTAGTAACAGGGACAACCATTTATAAAAAAACTATTCCACCACCCAGTGATATGAACCTGAGCCCAACTCTGTTTGGAATTCATTAGCCAAAACAGTGAACTTCACAGGTTTTCCTCCCTCTGTAATTTTAGCTCCTTTAGGAATAAGTAACCTTACATGGGCACTGGTATTCCCCGGAATTACGAAATCATAAGTGACCTTATTCCCTTCTTTTTTCCATTGGCTACTAATTTTACCATACACAGTTTCAACAAAGCCTTTGGCAAAAGTAATTTTCCCAGAAGGATCCGGAGTAGGTTGTAAATTAAAGTGTTTGAAACCTGGTGAATTTTCATCTCGTTGAATCCCTAAAGACCATGTATACATCCAAGCAGCCACGGCTCCAAACGAATAATGATTAAATGAATTCATGCTGTTATTCCCACCAAAACCATTTTCCAGGGTATAAGAATTCAATCGTTCCCATATTGAACTTGCTCCATTCGCCACAGAATACAACCAAGAAGGATATGTTTTTTGAGTTAATAAACCATAGGCAATATCATGTTGACCATTTACTGATAAAGCCTCGCTAATGGATGCAGTGCCTATAAATCCAGTCATTAAAGAATAAGGAGGACGCGCTACCCCTTCGTCATCTTTGTTGGAACGCTTCACGGTTTCGACCAAATTTTGAACAGCAAAAGGAATATTTTTTTGATCATAAATTCCTAGACCCAATGGAATAGCATATGAAGCTTGTGTATCGACTAATTGGCCCTTATCGGAAACAGGGGGAGTCGTCACAGGTGCTGGAGCTGCTCCTGGAGGACCAAAACGCACAGCACGTACACCTGACTTAACGCTTTTGTGGCTAACTGGATCAAGGTAAATTTGATTAACCACTTTTTTCCTTGCCTCATATTGCTCCAAATATTTAATTGCATCGTTCTTAAATCCTAAAAATGCGGCTACTTTGGACATGATTTTCAGGTTATACGTTTGATAAGTCATCCAAAAAAGGGTATTGTCATTTTTATTATTTTCTGGACTTAGCCAGTCGCCCAAGGGACCTTCGGTTAATATACCGTTGGCCGGATCCACCTTCGTATCTAAAAAGCTTACATAGCGCTTCATTGCATCATAATGCTCGGCTAACATAGACTTGTCCCCATATTGTAAATACGTTTCCCATGGAATCACAATGCCAGCACTACCCCAAAGGGTTCCACCAAATCCACCGCCCATGGGCGCCACATCTGTAAATCGACCATCAGCTCTTTGAACATCACGCATTCCTAATAAATGCCGGCGCATAAAATTATTCACAGGCGCCATCATCGTGGCCGTTTTAGAAAATACATTAATATCTCCACTCCAACCCATTCGTTCATTTCGAGCGGGAGTATCCGTCGGAATCGATAAAAAATTACTGCGCATTGACCACGTAATATTCTGCCATAATTTATTAACCATAGGATCAGAGCTTACATATTCAGATCCAATGTGATCAATCGACGAAAGTACCAATCCAGCCACTTGAGCTAATGCAAGGGGCTGTTCGATTCCAGTTATTTCTAAAAACCGATACCCGTGGAATGTAAAGCGAGGCTGAATATACTCATCACCACCTTTCAAAATATAAATGTCCTGTGCTAAAGCCGCACGAATGTTTTCCAACATAATCATCCCTTTTTGACCGGCATATTCAGCTAAATCTGGGTAAAGTACTTCCGCAAATCGAAGGGTAATTCGTTGGCCTGCAACTCCATTTTTAATAAAAACTTTAGGAAAACCTACCATGTTTTGACCCATATCATAGACAAAAACACCCTTTCTAGGTTCGCTCATGGATTTCGCTTGGAGAACTTCACGTACTTGAACGCGATCATCTAACTGGCCTGATAATTGCATTCCATCAAACTTAAGTGCATTAGGAACATTCCCTACAAAAGCGGTTCCTTCTAAAGAAATTTTTTGTGCGGGTTTCCAAGCGGTAGGTTTGAAATTGGCCGTAGACCAACCAGCAATCGCGGCTTCTTTTTGGGCGTCGTACACTTCGCCTTGGAAAAAGCTACCATAACGAATCGGGCCATCATTAAAGTAGGTCCATTGATCAGGATTGGTGGTAATTATTTGTTCTGTGCCATCTGTATATTGAATGTGCAATTTGGCTAATAAGGATTGTCGATCACCAAAAAAGTTCCAACTATCCCCACTAAAAGTGATATTTCCACTCCACCAACCTTCACTTAACCAAGCACCCCAGGCATTTTCTCCATTTTTAACTAATGCAGTAACATCGAAAGTCTGATATTGATGTGTCTTATTGTATTGTGTTAATCCTGGGTTAAAATAATCCTTGCCTACGCGAGATCCATTCAAATACAATTCGTAAATGCCTCTGGACGTAGCATAAATTCTTGCTTTTTTAATGGTCTTTGAGTTGGTGGAAAACTGTGTCCTTAACATAGGAGCGGCAAAGCGACTAGGATCCGCCGTTGCTAAAACACCATTTTGCAAGCCATCCACTTGAAACTGTTTGCCATCCCAAACAATTTGAGACTGAGTAAACAAAGAGGGGTTTTCCTGTGCTGTAAATAATGCATTTGAGGGATGACGGAAATTTTTAATAATCACATCCGAGAAATTGGCTTTTTGGAGGGGGCCAACTTTAAATCCAATATGAGACAACATAGGAAAACTAATGTAATTATTCCCCCGTCCTACTGGATTTAGGTTTAAACCGGATGATCCTCCTCGGCCCGTTGACCCTGCAGGAGCTCCATTAATTTTATGCTCAGGATCCACCTGGTCTATATAAAAATCAAATACCCCAAAATTACATTGCGCCAAAATAATGTGCCTTTGATACGCATTTGAAGGGTTTACTAATTTTCGTGAAATTTTAAATTGGGCCAATGGCTTTTGTGCATTGTCCTTTTTATCATATCCTACCCGATACACCTTTAAAAAAGCAGAACCAGTATCACTCAATGAAACATTTGAAATATCGAATTCAAGACTTACATAGGAACCATTTTGACCAGATTCGACATCCATGATATTTTGATTTTTTGTTTGCAAACGAGGATCATTCGCACCAAAAACAAAAGAGGCTTTCGTCGACTTGGAGGATTCATCTAATTGAACCCCAAACTCAATTTTATACATCGATAGATAATGAGAATATAAGGGTAAATCATTTCCACCAATCCATTCTGCATCGTTCCAAGCGTTGATTTGACCAGACATTAAGCCAGTCTCAAAACTGGAAGAAGCTATATTTGATAATTTATTTTGATTCCATACCTGAACTTTCCAAGTATATTTTTCCGTGGCCTTAAGAGCTGATCCAGCATACTGAATGGCTAAAGAAATATCTGAGTTGATTTTTTGGCTATCCCAAACCATTTTTTTCTGACTATTCTCAACAATAATTCGATAGGCAGATTGTTTTTCGCCGCGAGTAGCTTTGATAGACTCCATTTGCCAAGAGAATCGTGGGTGCGCTTCATCTAAACCTAAAGGTTCAGATTGATATTCCACTTGGAGATTTTTGAGTTTAAATTGGGCTTCTGCAACAAAAAGGGTTCCAAAAAGCAAGAACAATACCGATAAAAACAATTTCATTTTCTAGATTTTAAAATTAGGAATTCAAAAATCGAATATTATAATTTCAAAAATTAAAATTTAGATGAAAAGGTTGATTTAAGCGATAAAATAAATTGAAGACTAAGCTCTCGCCGTCCCAGGTTTTCGCATTAATTCATGTAATTCTTTAATATGATTCGTATAAACCCCTCTCGGGTTTGTCGATTTTTTAATGCAAATAGAAGCTGCCTTACCCACGATCTCTCCCATCATTCCACAAGTTTTCATCACACGCACAGGACCTAGTCCCGACTTAGAAACGCTGATGCAGCGACCTGCCATGAATAGGTTTTTAATGTTGCGGCTATACAAGGTTCGATAAGGCGCCCAATATACTTCTCCATATTGATATTCGGCACCACGTGTATAATCGGCGACAAATTCATTGTTTTCAAAGCCATTTTTAAATTCCTTTTTAGGGGAATGTAAGTCCACGTGCCATGAACATGGAAAAGCAGGATCCTCAAATTTCCTTTGTTTTTTAAAGTCCTCCGCATCTAAAATAACATCTCCCATCAGTCGGCGTGATTCCCTTTTTCCGGCAATAAAAGCAGACCAACCCAAACGGTGTTTGGGGTACATTTTATCTACATTTTTTATCACATCCCAAGCGCCATACATCGCCCTAAAATTATGATCACGAATCATTTCGATTTGGTTTACCTGATCCTTATCAAACCCACTTTCCCAATACCACATGTTGGCAAAAGACTGCAAACCCTCTTTCCCAAAAGTCTTCACGCCTTTTCTTCCTGGAAACGGTTTGTCCGATAAATCCAGGGCCCAAGGGCAACGCGGAAATGGTTGGTTATAATCTCCAATATCGCATTTAAGCGCTAAGGCGCTCTTGTCTTTGCACTCACAAGCAAGCACTTCTTCTTTATTGGTTGCGTCCAAGACATTAAACAAATTGGTACTCCCCATTAAATTCTCCACCTTATATTCAAAGTCGGCCCCTGCCTTAAAACCAATGGAAGCATCCCCGGTACAGTCGGCAAATAATTTACCCGTCAATCTATACTGACGAGAATTAAGTGTGCTTTGAATGACCAATGAGGAAATTGAATCGCCTTCGGTTTCCACTTTAATGACCCGATGATTAATCAATAGGGTAATGTTGGATTCAGCTTTAACCACCTTTAATTTACGCGCATCGTCGTAATATTGAGCTCCCACCCCATTAAATACCTCTCCATTTCCCTTCTTAATAGGAGGTAAAATTTCATTAACGATGTCCCCTATATGTGGGAACAAATCTTTATTGGTATGCCCCTCAGGCCACACCCTAACTTCTGAACTTCCATTGCCGCCCAGCACCGGTCGGTCTTGAACTAAAGCCACTTTAACCCCATTTCGAGCTGCCGCGATGGCCGCACATGTTCCGGCTAATCCTCCACCTGAAACAATTAAATCAAATTGTCCTCCATCGGCTGGATTTTCGGGCAAGCCTAATAATTGGCGGCGAAATTTGGTCAATGCCGCTACATCGTTGCTGGGTTTAAATGCTG
>JBIKRO010000069.1:0-15552 GCA_044349095.1 Aquirufa sp.
AGGGGCTAATGGAATCGAATGTTTAACAGTGCCAACATTACATGTGAGTGGCCAAAAAGCGTTAACTAAAGATATAAAAATCGATTATTTTCAAGATTGGCAGCGTCGGCATATGGGAGCAATTCGAGCAGGTTATGGGAAAGCGCCATTTTTTGAGTATTTTGAGCCATATATTAGCGATATTTTTGCGAAAAAAAATAAATTTTTAGTAGATTTAAATATTGATTTCATTCAGTTAATCATGAAAATTTTGAATGTGGAGTTTACTTATACCTTTACAGATCAATTTTGTTCAACAATTACACTGAGTCATTGGAATCAAATAAATGCCAAACAAGATTGGCAATTAAGAACTAATTTTAAATCGATTCCTTATCGGCAATGTTTTGGTGATTCATTTGTTCCTAATTTATCTATTTTGGATTTATTGATGAATCATGGGAAGGAATCAAGAAATATTTTAAGTTAATTTCGTTAATATTGAACAAATAGATATTGGGATGTGTTTTTCGCAATAGATAAAAAGAAATCAAATGGAAGCAAAGTTTTCAAATAAAGTTAAAGAAGTGATTTCGCTAGCCCGCGAAGAAGCATTGAGATTAGGACATGATTACATAGGAACAGAGCATTTGATGTTGGGAATGATACGTGATGGGGAAAGTTCAGGGGTTGAATTATTAGTAAAATCAGGTGTTTCATTGGATCAATTGCGTCAAAGCATCGAGCATTCTACTGCATCTACTACCAAATCTACTTTTGACAAGCAGAATTTATTAAATATTCCCTTGACCAAGCAAGCGGAAAAAGTTTTACGTCTTACTTATCTTGAGGCCAAGTATTTTAAAACGAATTTGGTTGAAACGGACCATTTGTTGATGGCTATTCTTCGTGATGAAGATAATGTAGCTACACAAATCTTAGAAAAATATCAGGTTTATTATGATTTGATCAAAGAAATGGTGGATTTCCAATCGACTACGGGCCAAGATATTTCTCCTAAATCTTCTTCAGACACGGATGATAATGACGATGATAGCCGTTTATATTCAGGTTCTGCATCAAATACACCGGGTGGAGCTTCTGCCAGTGGAACGAAAGGAGCTGAAAAAAGTAAGACACCTGTGTTGGATAATTTTGGACGAGATTTAACCAAAATCGCGGAAAATGGAAAATTAGATCCGATTGTAGGTCGTGAGAAAGAAATTGAGCGAGTGGCACAAATTTTGTCAAGACGTAAAAAGAATAATCCGATTTTAATAGGTGAGCCAGGTGTGGGTAAAACAGCCATCGCTGAGGGTTTGGCATTACGTATTATTCAGAAAAAGGTTTCCAGAGTGTTATTTGGGAAACGTGTAGTGACTTTAGATTTAGCTTCTTTAGTGGCTGGGACTAAATATCGTGGACAGTTTGAGGAGCGAATGAAAGCGGTGATGAATGAATTAGAAAAGTCGACCGATGTGATTTTATTTATCGATGAATTACATACTATCGTAGGTGCTGGTGGTGCTTCAGGTTCATTAGATGCTTCCAACATGTTTAAACCTTCATTGTCAAGAGGTGATATACAGGTTATTGGTGCGACCACATTGGATGAATACAGGCAATACATTGAGAAAGATGGTGCTTTAGCCCGTAGATTTCAAACGGTTATGGTAGATGCGACGACGATCGACGAAACCATTGAGATACTAAACAATATTAAAGATAAATACGAGGAACACCATCACGTAATTTATACTCCTGAATCAATTATTTCAGCGGTAAAATTGTCAGATCGGTATATTTCAGATCGTTTCTTGCCTGACAAGGCCATCGATGTCATGGATGAAGTAGGTGCGCGTGTTCATATTTCAAATATCAATGTGCCAGCGGATATTGTCGCGTTAGAAAATCAAATTGAGCTCGTTAAAAAAGAGAAGAATCAAGTTGTTAAATCCCAAAAATATGAGGAAGCAGCACAATTACGCGACCGGGAGAAAAAATTAATTGACCAATTAGAGAAAGCGAAGCAGATTTGGGATGAGGAGTCTAAAAAACAAAAGTTCACGGTTACTGAGGAGCATGTGGCGGAAGTGATTGCTCAAATGACCGGTATACCTGTGAATCGTGTAGCAGCCAAAGAGGGGGAGAAATTATTGAAGATGGAAGAGGAACTCACGAAGCATGTTATTGGTCAAGAAGATGCAGTTAAAAAATTAGTTAAAGCGATTCAACGAACTAGAGTGGGTCTTAAGGATCCTCAAAAGCCGATTGGTTCATTTATCTTTTTAGGACCTACGGGAGTTGGAAAGACTGAAATGGCTAAAGTTTTGGCTACCTATTTGTTTGATAAAGAAGATGCACTTGTTCGTATCGACATGAGTGAATACATGGAGAAATTTAGTGTTTCTAGGTTAGTGGGCGCGCCTCCAGGCTATGTGGGTTATGAAGAAGGGGGACAATTGACCGAGAAGGTTCGTCGCAAACCTTATTCGGTTATTTTACTTGACGAAATTGAAAAAGCACATCCAGATGTTTTCAATTTACTTTTACAAGTTTTAGATGATGGTATTTTAACGGATGGATTAGGGAGACGAGTTGATTTTAGAAATACAATTATCATTATGACGTCCAATATTGGGGCTAGAGATCTGAAAGATTTTGGTTCGGGAATTGGTTTCTCTACTAAGTCTAAGTCAGATAATTTGGATGAGCAGGCTAGGTCAACCATCCAGAATGCATTGAAAAAGGCATTTGCTCCTGAATTTATCAATAGATTAGATGATATTATCATTTTCAATTCGCTAGAAAGGGCTGATTTGCATAAGATTATTGATTTAATGTTGATTAAATTAAAAGCTCGCTTAGTTAATTTAGGCTATGAACTTAATTTAACAGAAAAGGCTAAAGATTTTATAGCAGATAAGGGATATGATCCACAATATGGAGCTAGACCTCTTAATCGGGCTATCCAAAAGTATTTAGAAGATTTATTAGCTGAAGAAATATTAAAAGGGCCTTTAGAAGAAGGCGAGTTAATTGAAGCAGATTATGAAGAAAATGCTGAGCAAATAAGCTTAGTTAGAAAAAAAGTATAATTAATTTTTATGAATTTAGTTCAAAATAAAGTCGTGTTGGTTACAGGAGCTTCTAGAGGGATAGGAAAGGCCATTGCCACATCCTTTGCCAAAGCTGGCGCTCATGTAGCATTCACCTATTTATCTTCTGTTGAAAAAGGAGAAGCTTTAGAAAAGGAATTGTCAAGTTATGGCATAAAAGCAAAAGGGTATCGCTCGGATGCTTCTCAATATGATGAATCTGAGGCACTTGTGGAAGCTGTACTAGCTGATTTCCAAACGATTGATGTTTTAATTAACAATGCAGGAATTACCAAAGATGGATTGTTGATGCGAATGAGTGAAGAACAATGGGATGATGTGATTCGAGTGAATTTGAAATCGGTGTTTAACTTAACTAAGGCCGTGATCAAACCTATGATGAAGGCTAAATCTGGTTCTATTATTAATTTAACATCTATTGTAGGGATTAAAGGGAATGCAGGCCAGGCAAATTATTCCGCATCGAAAGCGGGTATTATTGGATTTACAAAATCAGTAGCTCTTGAATTAGGTTCAAGAAATATCCGATGTAATTCGATTGCCCCTGGTTTTATTGAAACTGAGATGACGGGTGAATTGAATGAAGCCAACGTGGAAGAATGGAAAAAAGCAATTCCATTGAAAAGAGGGGGTGAGGCGGATGAGGTGGCCAATGTTTGTTTATTTTTAGCCTCTGATTTGTCTTCTTATGTGACTGGACAAACGATTCAGGTAGACGGTGGATTATTAACTTAATGTTTTTAGACGAAATATCGATTCAAACCTCAATCCTGATATACGCTGGATTGGGGTTTATTTTTTTTCTAGGTTTTGGATATTATTTCTTTCGGAATCCAATCAAAAATGGGCATTCTGTTACTTGGAAAATAATCCTAGGTTGCTTCAGGGGGCTTATTTTAGCGTCTATACTCATTGCGATTTTCCCATTTAAGATCTTTGAAAATTTAAATTCACAAGATCCAGTTGAATTTATTTTCGTGGTGGACTTTCCTGAATTGGCCAATAATGATTTTGATCGAGCTTTTAGGAAGGTAGATTCTATTGTTAAGATTAAACACCCAGAAGTAGTTTGGATTGATTTTAAAGGCCAAGCGGTCATAAATTTTAAAAAACCCTTATCAAATTCTCGTTCTTTAAATCAATTAAACCAAACTATTCGTAAACTAAACAAAGGGCGTTCGAATAAAGAAATATTTATCTTAACGGATGGTAATTTGATTGATCTGAACATGGAATTGACTTCAAATATTCACCTTATTCCTTTTGGTAAGATTATAAACAAGGAGCAAGTTGAATTTTCAACGACTCATTTACCTCTTGTTTCAGTTCCGAATGAAGAGGTACATTTGCCAATCGAAGTATGGTTGGCGAATTTCAAGCAAAACAAAAATGTGATTATCGACGTGTACGTAGATGGCGTTTTCTGGAAGAAGCAAAAAGTTTCATTTGACAGCGATCATACCTATGTCATCATAGACGTGGTGGTTAAGTCCTTTAAATTAGGTAAACATAAAATAAAGGTCTCTTTAGATAATGGTTTAAGCACCTTTGTTGATTGGAATGTGGTCAACGAAAAGGCTATTGTGTACGGGTTTTCAGATGCATTGGATCCCGATGTGGGTGTATTAAATCGGGTCGCTGGAAATAAGTTCATCAAATTGATTTGGAATTTCGACCTTAATGCGAATATTCCAGATCAAGCTACTAAATTTATTTTTCTGAGAATTTTGCCGAAAGACATGTATAAAAATAAGGTTCTGGATTCGCCAGTGCTATTTATTAATACATCAAAAGATAAAGTCGATGTGTATTTAGACCGCAAAAAGCGTAACAATCATAAAATAATAGTTAGCGAGGCACTTTGGGATTTACAAATGAAAGAGTTTCAATCACAAGGTTCCTACGCTCTAACTGATTCTACGATTGGGACTTGGCTTGAGGATTTATGTATAACTAATAATCCGTTGAAAGATAGCTTGAATAAGAATGTCGGCCCTGCAGAAGATTTACTCATGGAAAATATTTCTCCACCTAGTTTGGGTCGGAATGATCCTAAACTAAATTTCTTGGCCCAAAGAAATAATATAAATTTGTTGGAAATTGATGAATTGGCGAATGCTAATTTTGATCGGATGGAGCTAAATTCTGATATCAGGAGGAATTCCGTATTTATTTGGCAAAATATTTATTTTAAGCTTTGGGTTTTATTTTTAATCTTGGCTGAGTGGATGATTCGAAAATTTAAAGAACTACGATGAAAAATAATATTATTTTATGGTTTGGAATGATTTTTATTATTTCGAGTTGCCAACCAAAATTAACTCAAACAGTAACTCATACAGCTCAATATGCTAAGGTGTTTTCAGGTGCTAAGCCTAAGAATTTTCTAGTTTCTGTTTTTGTTTCCTATGATTCTTTATCAAAATGGATGGATCAAAGGCCTGATAAAACTATTTTTGAATCTAAATCCGATCAATCGTTTATTGGATTTCCCATTCAATCTAGCTTAGCGGGACAAGTTAAATTTTCATCCACTAACTCGAATCATTTGTTGATACGTGCTCCAGCTATCTTTGAAGCAAAGCCTAATGTGGCAGGATTTAATGCTGGAACTGTTCGTGGAAAATTGGATTTGATTGTTGATTTGGACGTACAATTAAAGTCCTTTAATAAATTTGATGTAGGTAATATTTCATACACTTATCAATGGGTAGAAAAGCCAATGGTTAAAGTGGCAGGATTTGGTGTTAATGTGGGCCCGATCGTTGACAATTTATTTAAAAACAAGTATAATGAGGTCAATGTAACTCTGAAATCTAGCGTGGAAGGATTATTGCAAGCCGGCAGTTTAGAGAAGATGCTTGTCAATAATGCTCAGGGTATCCGTTGGCCTGAATATATCTTTCCTGCTAGCCATGTAGGTTTAGGAATTAGAAAACTAGATTTTTCTACTAAGGGACTCAATTTAGAATTACTTTTAAATGCGTCCATAGGTTTTTCTTCGACCCAATTAGATAAAAAAAAGTCGGTTCGTTATTATTTAAATACTGATCAAAAAATTGGTCGTGAAATGCCTTTTTCGGGTCAATTAGATTGGCAAATGATTAATGCATATATAAGCAAATTAGCCCAAGAAAAATTAAAAAATCCACGGGTGAAAATACACATTAATGGAGAGGGTAAGGATTATATGCGCGCCCAAATAAATGGATTTAAAGGCTCAAAATCGGAATTATTGATTGATTTTGTGCCAGTGATTTTTGAAAAAAATCAAATAGGATTTCAAATTATTCGTCAAGAATTAAAAGGATTGTCATTTCCCAATTCACTTTTTAAAAATAACGCATATAAACGTATCAATCGTTTAGCTTATGATTTTAAATTTGACCTAATTAAATCGAAAGAATTACTGAGCAATTTTTCAGGTCCTATGATGCCCAATAATGCTAATTTAGGCATTGATGTCATACAATGGAATGAAACAGGCTTTTATGTTAATGGCACCTTGAGTGCGGATTTGAAGATTTCAAAATAATTAAGATACCTTTGTGATGAGAAAATAAATCATCTTATCGCTTTTTAAAGAGGAAAGTCCGAACAACAAAGAGCAGTGTGCTTCCTAACAGGAAGGTGGATTTAACGATCCAACAGATAGTGCCACAGAAAATAACCGCCTTTTGGGGTAAGGGTGAAAAGGTGGGGTAAGAGCCCACCGCTGGATTGGCGACAAGACAGGCAAAGGTAAACCTCACACGTTGCAAGATCAAATAGGCTGACTGTCTTAGGACAAAAGGGTTGCTCGTCCGATGTCAGTGGGTAGATTGCTAGAGGTAAACAGTGATGTTTGCCCAAGATAAATGATAAGAGGGTAGGTTTCCTACTTACAGAATTCGGCTTATCGATTTATTTTCTCATTTTTTCATTTGTATTTTAGCCCAACAATCATTAATTTTGCAGACATTTTTATAAACCCGAAGGACGAGATCCTTCATAAACCCATGTATAATGGCTGTTAAAATTAGATTGTCGCGTCGTGGACGCAAGAAGTTAGCCATGTTTGACGTAGTTGTTTCGGATGCTCGTGCACCCCGTGACGGACGTTTTATTGAGAAATTAGGAACTTACAATCCTAATACAAACCCAGCTACGGTTGTTTTGAATGAAAAACAAGCGATTAAGTGGGTGATGGATGGTGCTCAGCCAACAGATACGGCGAAGGCTATATTATCTTATAAAGGGATTTTATATGCAAAGCATTTACAGGTTGGAGTAAATAAGGGTGCATTGACCCAAGAACAAGCTGATGCTAAATTTGAAGCATGGAAAGCTGAAAAAGAAATTAAAATTCAAACGAAAGCTAGTTCGATTCAGCAGTCTAAGGCTAAATCTAAGGCCTCTCGTTTAGAAGCTGAATCTAAAGTTTCTGAAAATCGTGCGGTTAATATCGCTGCCAAAAACAAAGCTGCAGATGATGCAATTGTTGCTAGCGTGGTAGATGCGATTAATGAATCTGATGAAGATGAAGTAGAAGTAGCCAATGAATTACCATCTGATGTAGTAGCAGAAGTTGCCGTTGAAGAAGTTGTGGCAGAAGCTCCAGTAGCAGAAGTAGCAACTGAAGAAGTTGTGGCAGAAGCTCCAGTAGCAGAAGTAGCTGCTGAAGAAGTTGTAGCAGAAGCTCCAGTTGAAGAAGCAGTTGAAGAAGTAGCAGCAGAAGCTCCAGTGGCTGAAGAAGCAGTTGAAGAAGTTGTGGCAGAAGCTCCAGTGGCTGAAGAAGCAGCTGAAGAAGCTCCAGCAGCAGAAGCTCCAGTGGCTGAAGAAGCAGTTGAAGAAGTTGTGGCAGAAGCTCCAGTGGCTGAAGAAGCAGCTGAAGAAGCTCCAGCAGCAGAGTCAACTGAAGAAGAAGCTCCAGCAGCGGAATAATTTTTAAAATTTAATTAAATCATACAAATTTGTTTTCAGATTTGTATGATTTTTTTTTGTACCTATGGCAAAAACGGAATATTTTGAGTTGGGTGCTTTAGCTAAGCCCCATGGATTGAAAGGAGCGTTTCATGTATTTATGGATGTAGATGATCCTTATGAATATGAAGGATTGGAATCCGTATTTGTTCAAAAGGGCAACGAGTTAGTACCTTATTTTATCGACGAGCTTCAGATTAGAGATTCGGTCAATTTAATGACGCTGGAAGGTGTTAATAGTTTAGATTTGGCTAAAGAATTGGTGGGATTGAAATTGTTTTTGCCCGTTAGCTTTTTGCCAAAATTGAAGGATGACCAATTTTATTACCATGAGATTATTGATTATCAGGTCCAAGATCGTAATTTAGGCTCATTGGGATATGTGAAGGAAGTTTATTCAACAGGTGCTCAGGACGTGCTTATCATGATCTACAAATCAAAAGAAGTATTAATTCCTTTGATTGATGAAATTGTTCCCAAGGTGGATAAGAAAGAAAAAATTGTATTTACTGAATTACCAGAAGGCCTTTTGGAGGTTTATTTAGAAGATGATGCGAATTGATATAATTTCAGTTATTCCTGTATTGATGCATAGTTTTTTTGAGCATTCTATATGCAAGCGTGCGTCTGATGCTGGACTAGTCGATATTGTTTTTCATGATTTGCATGATTTTTCTTTAAAAAAACATCGCCAAGTAGATGATTACCCATTTGGTGGGGGAGCGGGGATGGTGATGGCTATCGAGCCATTGTCACGATGTTTGGACCAATTATTAGCCGAACGAACCTATGATGAAGTTATTTTTTTTACGCCTGATGGTCAATTATTAAAACAAGGATTAGCGAATCAATTGAGCCTTAACACAAATATGATTTTCATTTGTGGTCATTATAAAGGAATCGATGAGCGAGTTCGAGATAAATATGTCACTCGGGAGGTTTCCATTGGCGATTATGTACTTTCAGGTGGAGAATTAGCAGCTGCTGTTACTGCAGATGCCATTATACGATTGTTACCAGGTGCATTGGGGGATGAAAGTTCTGCTTTGACGGATTCATTTCAAGACGGATTATTAGCCCCGCCGGTTTATACTCGGCCTTCAGAATTTAATGGACAAACCGTTCCAGAGGTGCTACTTTCTGGGCACGATCGAAACATTGATGCTTGGCGACATGAACAATCTGTTTTGAGAACTCAAAAGCGACGTCCTGATTTACTGTCTTAATATGAGCCTAAAAATAAAAATACCAGCGGCTGCTTTAATTTCATTAGGTTTATTGTATTTAATCTGGGGATCTACCTTTTTAAGCGTTCGTATCTTATTATCCTATTTCCCTCCATTAGTGATTACTTTTTCTAGAAATCTATTTGCGGGATCTTTGTTGCTTATGTGGTCTTTAATGGGCAAGCATTGGGTTAATATGCCTTGGAAGCATTTATCCATTCATTTACAAGCTGGCGTTTTATTAATCTGTTTAGGGAATGGTTTTATGGCGATGGCTGGTTCCATTGTACCTTCAGGATTTTCATCCGTATTTATGGCATTGGGGCCGTTGCTGTTAGTTTTTTTCTTTTGGATAAGTGGTAGAAAACCCACCAAACGTAAATTAGTAGGAACTTTATTGGGTTTAATCGGGATTGGAATTATGGTCAGTCAAAAAAAATTAGCTATTCCAGGGATGGAGTTGGAGTTTTTTAAAGGTATTTTTTACTTGTCGGTTGCAGTGATTGGTTGGAATATTGGCGTGTTTCGAATTCAGTTTACCCAAGCTAATTCCTATCATTTTACGCAAGTATGTTCCATTCAAATGCTCACGGGTGGGATTATTGTTTTTCTCATTAGCACGTTGAAAGGAGATTATCAACACATTATTTTAGCTGATATTCCTATAAAAGCATTTTACGTGTTTTTATACTTGGGATTAATTGGTTCTATGTTGGGCTACTCCCTGTTTGGCTATCTTTCCAAGGAATTAGATGCCACGTTGGTAGCCACCTACACTTATGTAAATCCATTGATTGCGTTAATTTTAGGCAATTTAATTTTACAGGAAGAATTGCATAAAATTTTAATTTTAGCTAGTTTTTTTATACTATTGGCAGTTGTTTTAATCACGACTGATAAATCTAAACCTTCATAATATGAAACTTATCATCTATTTTCTTTGTTTTTCCTTTTCTACTATTGTTATGAATCAATTAAATGCGCAAGGGGTTCAGGCTCTTTATCCTGGAACGATCCCGAATTATATAGATGGACCTAATCTTCAGAAGAGCGAAATTACGGGGGGTATTGAACGTAAATCAAATGTGAGTATTCCTACTTATGAGTTTTTTGAAGCCAAAGGAGGTAAAACGCAAAAGCCTTGTGTTGTTGTTTGTCCGGGTGGGGGGTATAAAATTTTAGCTTCTACGCATGAAGGGACTGACATCGCCAAGAAATTTAACGAATTGGGGATTCATGCGCTTGTTTTGTATTACCGCATACCTGATTCTACTCGTCAAGTAGATAGAAAAATTGCTCCTTTGCAAGATGCCCAACAAGCCATCAGATTGGTTCGAAAAAATGCGAATAAATGGGGTGTGGATGTAGGCAATATAGGTATCATGGGCTTTTCTGCCGGAGGACATTTAGCTGCCACAGCGGCCACTCATTTTGAAAAAGATTATACAGGTGTGGATGATGGTATTAATCTTAGACCTGATTTTCAAATATTATTATATCCTGTGATAAGTTTTAGGCCATTTGGTCATTCGGGTTCATCCCTTAATTTGCTTGGCAAAAAACCTTCAGAGGAATTGATTCACTTGTTTTCGAACGAAGAGCAAATCACTGATTACACACCTAAAGCATTCATGGTACATGCTGCGGATGACAAAGCGGTGCCCATTAAAAATTCATTGTACTATGTTGAAAAGCTTACTGAAAATAATGTAGCAGCTGATTTACATGTGTATGCCAAAGGAGGTCATGGATTTGGTTTAAACAATAAAACCACAAAAGAATTGTGGTTCGACCGTTTGACAGAATGGCTAAAGACCAATCATATTCTTTGATTTTTCTTCATGACGTAATAAAATGGTATCCCTACTAGGACGATAATTAAGCCTATGGTGGATGATATTGTTTTTACCCAAAGTAAATTTCCGGCCAAAAATAGTAAGCAAATCAAATAAATCGAAAAGATGATTTTTTGACTCATAGGAAGTTGGGCCCCCATGATTCTGGTTTTAAATACGGATGCAACTGTTAAGAAGTAAAAGATCAAGATCGCAAATACGGTAAAATCTAATAGCGTTCCATAAGAACCAGAGAAGCATAATGCGATCGCCCATATTCCTTGAATGAAAAGTGAATTGGCAGGTACCCCATTTTTATTAGTTTCAGCTGCCTTTTGGAAAAATAAACGATCGTTTGCCATCGCTTGAAATAGGCGACCACCGGCTAAAATAATTCCATTATTGCATCCAAAGGTGGAAATCATAATGAGTACGGCCATGACGGTCGCGCCAATAGTACCTAAAACAGCTTGTAATGCTGCAGATCCTAGTCGGTCCTGACTTGCAAACATAATTCCTCTTAAATAAGGGCTTGTACCATTGGGATCACCTGCTAAAGGCAAAATTCCTAAATAAGCTATGTTGGTTAATATGTACAATAAGCAAACAAGGGCAGCGCCATAGACTAAACCTTTGGCAATTGTTTTTTTAGGGTCTTCAAAATCTGCACTCGCAAATGTAACATTGTTCCATGCTGAGGAGGAGAATAAGGGTCCGATCATGGCTACGCCAAATAAACTCCCAAATTGCCAAATACTGATATCTTCAAACATATAGGTATTTGGGTTATAGGTTTGAGTCTCTTTGAAAAAATGATCGAAATGCACCCAGCCATTTGAAACACCTACATAAACTCCGATGATAATGAGGATAATGATGGCGCCAATTTTAGTGATGGTAAAAACATTTTGTACTAAGGAAGCAAAAGATATTCCTCTGAGATTCACAAAAGTTAAGGTGGCAATTAAGATGGCCGCTAAAATTTGTTGGCTGGTAATATAATTCCCCACTAATGGAACGTCATTGATTAATTCAGGCAATAAGATTCCGGTGTATTTAGCAAAGGCGACTGCTACAGCCGCAATGGTTCCTGTTTGGATGACTAAAAAAGTGGTCCATCCGAATAAAAAACCGATCATTGGATTGTATGATTCTTTTAGGTAAATATATTGACCTCCTGTTTTTGGAAATACGGTTGACAATTTTCCGTAGGCATATGCACCTGTTATGGTTACAAAACTAGTCAGAACCCAAGTCATGATCCAGGCGATGGGGGAGGTTAGTTGGCGGCCAACTTCCGCGCTCACTAAAAATATACCAGAACCTATCATCGACCCCATCACTAACATGGTCGCATCTAACGTATTTAATTTTTTCATAAAGGGATTAATTTTCTATTATATCAATTTAATACAATAAATACTATGCGGTTCAAAATTACTATTTGACAATTTTATACCTTAAATATGGGTGGAATATTGCTAATAAAAAAATGTAAACGTTTACGGTAACGTTTACAGTAAAAATTTATAGAATTTCTTTGATTTATAATAATTCTGTGATGTATATTAATGAGCTTAAATGATGTCAAATATATTTAATATTTGATTAGTCCAATTTGAAAATAAAGATGAAAAATAGTATCAATGAGATTGAATTGTGGGATGAGTTTCGAGGGGGAAGTCACGAAGCGTTCTCAACATTATATCAACATTTTATTCAACCATTATATTCTTATTCAGTGGGCATAACTCAAGATAAGGATTTAATTAAGGATTGTCTTCATGATTTATTTGTCGAATTATGGAAAAATCATTCAAATCTTGGTCCCACGACCAGTGTTAAATTTTATTTAATGGCATCGATTAAACGGAAATTGATACGTCATATGGATGGCAATCTAAAGTCAGTCAATAATCATGTTAATTATACGAGGGATTATGTTGAAGATTTGCCCTCTCAAGAATCAGTTTTGATAATGAATGAAGTTCAATCGGAGCTGAATGTTAAAGTTGCGAAAAGTTTACATTTATTAAGTAAACGTCAACGACAAGCCATTCAATTAAAATTTTACAAAAATTTAAATACTGATCAAATTAGTGAACAAATGAACATTAATTCACAGTCTGTTTATAATTTGATTTTTGGGGCTTTGCGTGTGATGAAAAATGGTTTAACTGTCAATCGTTTAGCATAATATAAAATTTTTAGTTTTTTTGAGTAAGAGTAGAATCTGTACTGCTTTATAGGGTATATTAAACGTTTACAGTTTTATGTCCTTTAGAATTTTAAGTCATTTTGGAGTTTATCGAAATATTCTAAAGAGAATTATATTTAATCCAATTAAAACAATATCGCCAGGAGTAGGTTCTAATAGCGAATTGAAACAATTAGAGAACCTCTTAAGCCAAGATGAAAGCAAAGCATTGTGGATTAAGATTAACCAAACTTTGCAAATTATTCACTAAACAAAATCATTTTATGAGAAAAAAATTACTTTCAAAAGTACTTTTAAGCATGATTTTCATGTTTTTAGGGGTACAGGCGTTTGCTCAAGATCGATCGGTCACAGGGCGCGTAACGGCTTCTGACGATGGTTCAGGTGTTCCAGGTGTTTCTGTATTAGTTAAGGGGACAACAATAGGTACATCTACTGATGTTAATGGAAATTTTAAAATTTCTTCGGCCTCATCAGCTATTTTACAATTTAGTTCAGTGGGTTACCTTACTCAAGAAATTTCTGTGGGTAACAAGTCTCAAATCGATGTTAAATTAGTTGCGGATAACACTAGTTTATCTGAGGTTGTGGTAGTGGGTTATGGAACTCAGAAAAAGAGTCAAATGACGGGAGCTATATCTTCGGTTTCGTCAAAGGAAATTAGTGAATTACCTGTTACGAATGCTCGCCAAGCCTTACAAGGTCGTGCGGCGGGGGTTGACGTGGTTCAACCTGGATCAAAGCCTGGAGCGGGTCCGCAGATTCGAATAAGAGGTAGACGTTCATTTAATGCAACAAATGATCCATTATATGTAGTGGATGGCATTCCGTTAGCCGGTGGAATTGATGATATAAATCCATCCGACATTACCTCCATGGAGGTTTTAAAAGATGCTTCTTCTACAGCTATTTATGGTTCAAGAGGAGCCAATGGAGTTGTTTTGATTTCAACAAAACGAGGTAAAGCTGGAAAAACGATTGTATCGGTGGATTCTTATTATGGATTAAACCAACAATTAGGTACGATTGGCGTAATGAATGGAGCGGAATTTGCTGAATACAAACGTGAATCAAGACGGGCTGTTGGTCAATATTCGTTAGGTGCAGCCAATGCTACAGATGATGCTAAGATTTTCGAGCCTCGCGAGTTGGCTAGTATTGCTTCAGGCAGATCGACTGATTATGTAAATGGCATGTTGCGTGCTGGAGCTATTCAAAGTCATCAAGTTGGTGTTTCAGGTGGAACCGAAAATACTCAATTTAATATTTCTGGTAACTTCTTTAATGATATTGGGGTAGTTAAAATGCAGGATTTTAGTCGTTATACCTTTAGAGTAAATTTAGACCATAGAATCAATAAAAACGTCAAAATTGGTTTATCTACTTTAGTTGTTAATTCATTAAGAAATGGTGAGAATTTAAATATTTTGGGTGGTGCAATGCAAGAAAATCCATTGGGAGAGCCTTATGATGCAAACGGTAATTTAGTATTTTTGCCGACCAATGATGGATTGAGAACGAATCCATTCTCAGAAATTGTTCCAGGAGCTAACATAGATGAAAACAGACGTTATCGTATCTTTAATAGTCTATATGCCGAAGTTAATTTAGCGAAAGGTCTTACTTATAAGGTTAATTTTGGCCCTGATTTTACGATTGGACGCGCTGGTAGATTTGTAGGAGCATTTACAAATAATGGCCGAGGTGGCAATGCGGTTGGAGGGGTTAATGAGTCTTTCTCATTTAATTATACTTTAGAAAATATCTTGAATTATTCAAAGAAGTTTAAAGATGTACACAATTTAAATGTTACAGGTTTACAGTCTATTCAACAAGATAAATTTGAAACAACCAATATTTCTGTGAATGGTATTCCAGCGGAAACACAATCTTATAACCGTTTAGGGGATGCTAGTCAAATCACGGGTGCTAATACCAACTTGACTGAATGGACGCTTTTGTCTTACATGGGACGTGTCAATTATGACTATAAGGAGAAGTATTTATTGACTGCCACAGTTCGTATGGACGGTTCATCCCGATTTGGTGCAAATACTAAATTTGGTATTTTCCCATCAGTAGCTTTTGGTTGGAATATTTCAGAAGAACCTTTTATCAAGGATGTGGCTGCGATCGATCAATTAAAATTGAGAGCTAGTTGGGGTGCCATCGGTAACCAAGCAATCAATCCATATCAAACGCAATCTCTTTTG
>JBIKRO010000010.1:0-47386 GCA_044349095.1 Aquirufa sp.
GCAGATTATTCCATTAAAATATCGACGATCGCACGTGGTATTCCCATCGGTGGAGACCTCGAGTATACAGATGAAATTACCCTCGGCAGAAGTATAGTAGGCCGTATTGTTTATGAATAGTATAAAATAAAGAAAATGAAACGCATTCAATTTGTACAAAGTTCACTCGCTTTTTTAGGAGGTAGTTTTTTGCTCTCAAGTTATAAAATGAAAGATGTTCAGGGAGTATTTACTGAAAATTCCCCATTTGCATTGCCACCGCTTCCTTATGCTGTTGAGGCTTTAGAACCTCATATAGATAGAATGACAATGGAAATTCACCATGATCGCCATCACAAAGCCTATGTGGATAATTTAAATAAGGCCGTAATAGGTTCGCCTGCAGCTTCTTTGTCATTAGAGGAATTGCTGGGTCAGATAAGCAAACAACCTGCTGTCATTCGAAATAATGGGGGAGGACACTGGAACCATAGTTTTTTCTGGCAAATTTTAAGCCCAGCAAAAGGATTGCAAGCAAATGCATCTTTATTAGCGCAAATCAATAAAGATTTTGGTAGTCTCGATAATATGAAGGTTGAATTTAATAAAGCGGCTACTACTCGCTTTGGTTCGGGTTGGGCCTGGTTATTATGGAGCAATGGGAAATTAGTCATCTCGTCTACGGCCAACCAAGACAATCCATTGATGGATGTAGCCGAAGTGAAAGGAACCCCAATTTTAGCTTTGGACGTTTGGGAACATGCGTATTATTTGAAGTATCAAAATAAGCGTGCCGACTATATTAATGCATTTTGGAACGTAGTCAATTGGGATTTTGTGTCTCAACAATTTGATAAAATAAAAAAATAATATGCTTTTAGATGAAATTCCATCCTTAGATTTAGCTGATTTTAGATCTACTGATCCCGCTCGAAAGGCCAATTTTGTACAGGATTTAGGCAATGCATTTAATACCATAGGTTTTGTGGCGATTAAGGGACATGGTTTGTCGGAACCATTTACAAATTCTCTTTACCAACAAGTAGAGACATTTTTAAAATCTCCTGATGAGGTGAAAAAGCCCTATGAAATACCTGGCATTTCGGGCCAACGAGGATACGTGGGAAAGGGGAAAGAGACTGCTAAAGGCTTTAGTGTACCTGATTTAAAGGAATTTTACCATGTAGGTCAGCCATTTAAAGAGGATGGTGACTCTGTTTGGGATGAATATCCTGCAAATGTGTTTCCAAACGAATTTCCTGAATTTGAGAAACATACTGTTGAAGCTTTTCAAACCTTAGAATCCGCTGGTAAATCTTTGCTTCAAGCCATTGCACTTTATTTGGAATTGCCTGAGGATTATTTTGAGCCAAGAGTGGTCAATGGAAATTCTATATTAAGAGCCATCCATTATTTCCCTATTGAAAATCCAGATTCATTGCCTGTTGGCGCTGTTCGTGCAGCTGCTCATGGAGATATCAACTTGATTACCCTGTTAATGGGGGCTTCTGCTGAGGGGTTAGAAGTTTTGCGCATGGATGGAAAATGGATTGCCATTACAGCCTTACCGGACCAGTTAGTAGTCAATGTGGGGGATATGTTGGACCGATTAACCAATCACAAACTTAAATCTACGATTCACCGCGTAGTTAATCCACCGCGCGAAAAGATGGGGACTTCTCGCTTTTCTATTCCATTTTTTATGCACCCAAGATCCGAAATGGATTTAAAATGTTTAGATTCTTGTGTTTCTGACGAATTTCCAAAATTATATGTGGATATGTCTGCTGGAGAATTCCTAAATGAACGTTTAATTGAGTTAGGTCTCAAGAAGAAGTAGATCATGAACAAGCCTAAGCATCTAGCGTTTTTATGGGATGTTTTAATTATGGCTTCAACGTCTTTTGGAGGCCAGCAAGTTCATATGGCGCTTTATTTAGAGCGTTTGGTCAAAAAAAAGCAATATTTATCGGAAGAAGAGCTTTTTGAAATACACGCTTTGTGTTCTGTTCTTCCTGGGCCTACTTCTACTCAGGTCTTGACTGCGATTGGTTTAAAGCGGGGAGGAACTAGTTTAGCCTATTTAACCACGCTGATGTGGATTAGTCCGGCTATTTTCATCATGACATTGGCTGCCTTTGGGATGACCTATCTTCAAAATAAAGCTATTTTACATTTTGTACTTCCCGTCGGTGTGGGGCTCATTCTTCAGTCGGGCTGGATCATGGCCAAAAAAGTCATCAATGGGCCTTTATATGTCTTGATTTTATTGATCACCATTTTCATTGGCATATTATTCCCCAATCCATTTATTTTTCCTTTGGTTATTGTGTTGGGTGGCGTTATTTCATCTTTCAATTACAAATTATTTCCTAGGCAAAACAAGCATAAGATGGTCATTCCTTGGGCTAATTTCCACCTGTACTGGGGATTTCTCGTGCTTTTAGCCTTGCTAGGTCACTTTACAGATTATTTCCCTATCCGAATTTTTGAAAACTTTTATCGAAACGGGAGTTTGGTTTTTGGCGGCGGCCAAGTGTTAGCCCCCGTTCTTTTTACCGAATTTGTGGAATTTAAACACCTAATTTCTTCGGATGATTTTTTAACTGGCATGGCATTATCACAATCTTTGCCAGGTCCCGTTTTTGCTCTAACGTCTTATTTAGGTGTATTATTAATGAAGGATTATGGGACTATGGGCCAATTAACCGGCAGTGCCATTGGGGCTTTAGGGGTGTTTTTGCCAGGTACTTTTATGATATTTTTTGTTTTCAGAATTTGGAGCCAACTCAAACAATATCGGTTTATTAGGGCTTCTTTGGCAGGAATTCAGGCTGCATCAGTGGGTTTAACGGGGGTAGCCGTTTATGCCTTTTTGAATCCAATCATCATCATAGGAGATTGGATTGCTTTGTGCGTCATAATGGCCACGTTTTTGTTGGCCCAATACACCCGTTTGCCATCCATCGTACTATTTATGATGGCTTTAATGGCTGGATTTTTCCTAGGATAAAATATTGAGTAAATATTGCCCATACCCACTTTTAACAAGTGGTTTTGCAATGGAGCGTAATTGGTCTGCGTTGATGTAACCCATTCGATAAGCAACTTCCTCGATACAACCTATTTTCATCCCTTGTCTTTCTTCAATCACTTGAACAAACTGGCCTGCCTGCATTAATGAAGCAAAAGTACCAGTATCTAGCCAAGCAGTTCCTCGGTTTAAGATGCCTACAGACAGCTTCCCGCGCTTTAAATATTCTTTATTAACATCCGTTATTTCATATTCACCACGTGGGGAAGGAGCAATGTTTTTGGCAATTTCTACCACATCATTGTCATAAAAATAAAGTCCAGGGACCGCATAATTCGACTTAGGGTTAGTAGGCTTTTCTTCTATCGAGATTACTTTGTTCTCTGCATTAAACTCAACTACACCGTATCTTTCTGGGTCATTCACGGAATAAGCGTAAACAACTCCACCTTCGGGATCATTGTTGGCCTGCAATAATTTACTTAAACCAGAGCCATAAAAAATGTTATCGCCTAAGACTAGAGCTACCTTATCTGTGCCTATAAACTCTTCACCGATCACAAATGCTTGAGCAAGTCCATTGGGTTCTGGTTGGGCTGCATATTCAAAACGACATCCTAAACTACTTCCATCCCCTAATAATTTTTCAAAATTGGGCAAATCATGTGGCGTCGAAATGATTAAAATCTCTTTAATTCCCGCAAGCATCAGAATTGATAGCGGATAATAAATCATGGGTTTGTCATAAATAGGCATTAATTGCTTACTTACAGCTAATGTTAATGGATGAAGTCGAGTGCCAGAACCTCCAGCTAAAATGATTCCTTTCATATTTATCTGCCTTGATACATGTTTGTATAATATTTTTGATAATCCCCTGAGGTAACTTCATTGAGCCATTTTTCGTTGCTTAAATACCAATCAACCGTTTTTTCCAACCCTTCAGCAAATTGGAGTGATGGCTGCCAGCCAAGCTCTTTCATGATTTTGTTAGCGTCAATCGCATACCTTAAGTCATGTCCGGCTCGGTCAGTGACGTAGGTAATTAATTGGGTCGAAGTGCCCGTTGGTCTGCCTAATTTTTCATCCATTATTTTACATAAAAGATGCACTAAATCGATGTTTTTCCACTCGTTAAATCCACCTATGTTGTAGGTTTCGCCAATTTTCCCATCATGAAATACGGTGTCAATGGCCCTTGCATGGTCAATAACAAACAGCCAATCTCGCACATTTTCGCCTTTCCCATACACTGGCAAAGGTTTATTGTGCATGATATTGTGAATCATTAAAGGGATTAATTTTTCTGGAAAGTGATTAGGTCCGTAATTATTGGAACAATTCGTGATGACTGTTGGTAAGCCATACGTCTCATGGAAGGCCCTAACAAAATGATCTGAGCTGGCTTTTGAGGCTGAGTAGGGTGATCTAGGATCGTATGGGGTGGTTTCAAGAAAAAACTCATCAGGATTATGCAATTCACCATACACCTCGTCTGTGGAGATATGGTAAAATCGTTTCCCTTCATATTGCCCATTCCAATGTTTTTTGGCTGCTTGTAATAGATTTGCAGTTCCCAATACATTAGTTTTCACGAAGGCCAATGGATCTGTAATGGATCTGTCGACATGCGATTCCGCTGCTAAATGTAAAACACCATCAAATTTATGTTCGGCAAAGAGTTGGTCTATTTCCTCTGCATCGGTGATATCTGCTTTAATAAAATGGTAGTTGGGAGCGTTGGCCACGTCTTCATTATTTGCCAAATTACCTGCATACGTAAGCGCATCTAGGTTATAGATTTGATATTCAGGGTATTTATTAACAAACAAACGAACAACATGTGAGCCAATAAATCCTGCGCCTCCTGTGATTACAATTTTTTTCATATACTTATAATAAGGCTTTTTGCCAAGCCCATGCATCTTTTAAGGATTCTTCTAAACTTCTTTTTGACTGCCAACCTAATACATCTTTTGATTTTCCAATGGCTGCATAAACAGCGGTTATATCGCCTGACCTCCGAGGTTTTAGTTCATAATTTACTTTTTCTCCTGTAGTCTTTTCAAATGCTTGAATGATTTGTAAAACGGAAGTTCCATCCCCAGTACCTATGTTGAAAAAATCATAGTAAGAAGAGGCCTCTTTTTGTTCTAAAAGGTGTTTTAATGCTTTTACATGTGCTTCAGCTAAGTCGCAAACGTGAATATAGTCTCTTATTGCAGAACCATCTGGAGTGGGGTAGTCGGTACCAAAAACTTGGAGTGGACCCCTTAATCCAGCAACAGATTGAGTTAAATAAGGAATTAAATTAGCTGGGGGACCTAATGGTAATTCGCCAATTAATGCACTTTTATGTGCACCAATCGGGTTAAAGTAGCGTAGTGAAATGGCTTTTAGATCATTGGATGCTTGGGTAGTATCCGCAATGATCTCTTCACACATCTGTTTGGTATTTCCATAAGGAGAAATAGCTACTTGCACGGGTGATTTTTCAGTGACTGGAAGTTCGGCTGGTTGGCCATAAACGGTACAGGAGCTTGAAAAAACAAGATTTTTAACATGGTATTCCTGCATTTTCTCCAAGAGTAAAATAGTGGAAGCCACATTGTTTTTATAATATTTTAAGGGATTTTCAACGGATTCACCCACGGCTTTTGACGCAGCAAAATGAATAATGCCATCTATTTTATGTTCTTTAAATACCTGATCGTAGGTATTTGGGTCATTGACATCTAAGTGATAATAAACAACGGGACTCTGGCAAATGGTTTCTAATTGCTGAATGACATGAGTGGAGGAGTTAGAGAAATTGTCAATGATAATGGGATTGAATCCATTTTCCTTTAGAACAACATAGGTGTGTGAACCAATAAATCCTGCGCCGCCAGTAATTAAAATATTCATTTGTTTCTTTTCAGATTAAATCAATGACAAATTTAGGTCGATTTTCCCCTTTAAAAAAATTATGCGTTAAAACATTTATTGTAAGGTCTTATAGGCCATTATTTTTGATTTAATGCGAATAGTCTATATTTTTGAACTAATTATTCCAAAAATGAATGAGCCTGCGATTATAGCGATGATTCAATTGATGGACGACTCTGATCAAGAAGTTGTTCAAATGGTTGAGGACAAGATTCGAACCTTGGGCCCATCCATTATACCAATTCTTGAATCTGAATGGGAAAATCTTAGTTTGAATCCAATTTTGCAAGTAAAAATCGAAAACTTAATTCATGATTTCCAATTGGAATCCATGAAAAGTAAATTGATACACTGGAAGCAGGGTGGGGCCATGGATTTATTGGAGGGAATGTGGATCATAGCTACTTATCGTTTTCCTGATTATTCTTTTGCTGCTTTGAAAGAGGAAATGGAACAGTTGTATTTTGATGTATGGCCTCAAATTAGGGAGAATTTACATCCGATGGACCAAGTTAAGGTATTGAATGGGGTAATTTTTGACCAATTGAAATTTGGCGCCAATACAAAAAATTTCCATGCGGCTAATAACTCATTTTTAAATGTTGTGTTAGAGTCCAAAAAAGGAAACCCAATTAGCCTTTGTGTGATTTATATGTGGATAGCTCAGAAGTTGGGCTACCCGATTTATGGCGTAAACTTGCCTAATTTGTTCGTGTTGACCTATATACAGAAAGAAATTCAGTTTTACATCAATGTGTTTAATAAAGGTTTGATTTTCAATCGAGTTGATATAGATAATTATTTAGCTCAGTTGAACCTGACGCCTAATGATATCTATTATAATCCATGCTCTAATTTAGAGATTATACGTCGAGTATTGCGTAATTTAATTATGGCCTATGAGAAGTCGGGCGATGAAGATTACAAGGCGGAATTGACCGATTTAATTGCGTCTCTCGACTAGTCTTCGATGGCGATGGAGCATGCAAAATGTTCAAATTCTTCCATGCTGATCGTTATTTTTTTGTCTTTAACGCGTATTTCAAATGGATTGTTAGCAAAAGATGGTAGTTGGATATCTTGTTGGAATGCTAAACCCGGAACGCCCATCGCCTTATAAATAGCCTCTTTGCAAGTCCAGGCCTTTGTTAAATCGGCATGTGAATTTTGCCAACGAATCCATTCTTCAGCGGATAAAAATCGAGGGCCAATTTTCTCAACTTGTCTGCCAAACCGTTCAAGGTCGATTCCTACGGGCATTTTATCGCTAATAGCAGCAGCTACATACGGGAATGAATGACTTAGTGAAATGTGATAATCGGATTGATCAAAATAGGGCCTATTTCTGCCATCCTTTCTTAAATCCCACGGTCCCTCAGAAATTTGTTGGCATACGTTCCAAAGGCAAAATCTAGCGGCTGAGGATTCGACTATTTTTTGCGATGCAGTATTTTCAAGATGCTTGTTGGCGACCCAATTTTCTGGAAAGGTTTGAAAAAAGGGCAGGTCCTCAGTAATTTCCCAAATCATCCAATGCAATGAAGTGGAAGATAATGCGAATGATTTAGATGAAATTTGAGGCATGAATGAATGTATTTGCTTGTAAAATTATCATTTTTGTAATTAATTATTTTTTTAAATTTTACTCGCTGAGTCAAAATCTTGGAAATACAAAGAATTGACACTTTTTCAGGGCATAAGGCTCCCATTTATTCCTTGGAAGAGGGGAGGGAACCCCATTTTATATATTCGGCGGGTTCGGATGGATGGGTGGTCGAATGGAATTTACAGAAGCCTGATGTGGGGAAGGTTTTGGCACATATAGAGGGCTCCGTTTATTGCTTGAAATTGGATAGGTCAGCTAATATTTTTTGGGTGGGCCAAAATTTTGAAGGAATCCATGGAGTCCAAATGAGCGACCAGAGCCGAGTGTTTTCTATTGCCATGCCTAAGAAGGCTATCTTTGATATTTGTTTTTGGGGAAATCAAGTTTGGGTGGCACATGATCATGGCTTGATATCGGTGATCGATAAAGAAAGCCAACAAATCATTAAGCACATTAAATCGGGCGATAAAAGTGCGCGTAAATTTTGTTTGTTGGGCCAAGATAAAATAGCCATAGGATTTAGTGATGGATTTATTCGTGTTTTCAACAAGAACTTTGAGTTGGAACATGCATGGCTTGCCCACGAACTATCTGTATTTTCAATGATTTATGAGGATTCATTTAATTATTTACTTTCTGTGGGTCGAGATGCTAAGTTAAAACGTTGGTCAATAAATGGAGAAAAGAGTCATTTAGTCCAAGAAGTCGCGGCTCACATTTATGCTATTCATGATGTAGTTGTGAGTCCCGATCAACAATTTTTTGCGACAGCGAGCATGGACAAAACGATTAAAATATGGAGTGCAAGTGATTTGGCTTTGTTAAAGGTGATTGACGCACCCCGATATGGCTCCCATAAAAATTCGGTGAATAAATTGATATGGTCAACTTATCAAGATTATTTGGTTTCAGCTTCAGATGATAAAAATATTTCCATTTGGAAAATACATTAAAGATTTTATTTATTTTAGCAGTTATATGAGTGATAAAAAGCAAATTCCAGACGTAGCGTTTTCAAAATCATTTCGCGGATATGATGTATCTGAGGTAAATGAATATGTGCAAAATGTGAATGCTTATGAGGTTTCTGTTCAGCATACGATTGAAAAATTAGAGTCCAAAGTAGTTGATTTAGAAACTGAAATTCAACGCTTACGAGAGTTGGAATCTTCTTTATTTCGTGCGATGAAAATGGCTGAGGAAGCGCAGGAGAATTGGAAAATCAAAATGGCGCAAGAGGCGGAGGAACAAAAAATAAACACCCAAAAACATTCAAAAAAAATCATTGAAGACGCCACAAAAGAAGCAGAGAAAATTAAATTTTTAGCTGAGTCTGAAAAGAAGCAATTGCTAATGGGTGCTAGCCAGGAATTAAAAGAGCAGGAGCGAGGGTTGAAAACATTAAAAGAGGCTCAACGTGAGATAGCTAGGCAATTATCGTCGGTGGCCAATTTGACATTAGGCCAATTAAGTTCATGGGAAGTCTTGGAAAATCAAGAAAAAGAAGTTTTGCCCACTGAAAAGCCAGTGAAAGAAAAATTACTAGTTAAAAAGGCGATTGTAGTTAAGAAGTCTAAATCAGTGGCTAATTCGAAGGAAAATAGTGATTTGACGAAAACTAATCAAGCAAAACCTAGTTCTAAAAAGAGTGTCAGGTCAAAAAGGAAATTGACTAACTCTGATTTGTCAGCTTCAACTGCGGTAGATGACGGTTTACCTACCTTAAATAAAGTGTTAGCTGCTTATGCTAAATCTACTGGCCCCAAGGGTAAAATCGGGGACATAAATTAATCTAGATGCGTGTTTGGCAGATTAAATTAGAAAACATAAAATTCTTTTCATTTCATGGATTATTTCCGGAGGAGCGAATTCTAGGGAATGAATTTACATTAAGTGTTTCTGTGGATCGAATTTCAAAGGTTAGTTTTTCGGAAAATTTAGAACAATCCATTGATTATGGGGTTCTTTATTCAATTTGTTCTGAAATCATGCAAAATCCAGTGGATTTATTGGAGACTATTTGCGAACAAATCGTTGAAAAAATACAGTTAATTTGCCCAGATTATCAATTAATTGAAATTAGTGTGACCAAAGACAATCCCCCATTAGGTCAGTTGGCAGGTCATTCTACCGTTAAATTATCAGTATCTAAAGAGTAGCTTAATTGAATGATTATAATGTAAATTTGCTAAAATTTTCATCACATGCGTCATCAGGTAACCATCAAAGACATTGCTAAGCGACTGAATATTTCGGTGGCTACGGTGTCGAGGGCCTTGAGGGATTTGCCAGATATTCATCCTGATACTAAAAAAATGGTGGTTGATTTAGCCTTAGAGCTAGATTATCAGCCTAATGTTTTAGCCACTAGTTTAGTGAAGAGTAAGACTAAAACCTTAGGTGTGATAGTACCTGACTTAGGTTATTACTTTTTTTCTACCATTTTAAAATCGATTGAAGAGGCGGCTATTTTAGCCGGATATAGTTTGTTGATTACACAGACGCAGGAATCTTACGAGCGGGAATTGATTAATATTCAGAATTTATCCAGAGGTCAGGTAGAAGGTATTATTATTTCTTTGTCCCGGGAAACGGTGAATTTAGATCATTTAACACGCTTGCAAAGAAGGGGAATACCCTTAGTTTTTTTTGATCGGGATAGTGATGAAATTCATGCGTCTAAAGTGATGGTTGACAATGAACAATCAGCCTATGAGGCGGTTAAGCATTTATTACTAGCGGGCTGTAAGCGGATTGCTTTCCTTGCCGGGCCAAAAAATGTATCTGTTAGTAATCAGCGGATATCAGGCTATTTAAGGGCATTAGCTGAGTCAGGTGTCAAAGAAGATTTAAAGTTAATTATACATTCAGATTACATTCTAGATTCAGCGACTCTTTGTACGCAGGAGTTAATGAAAGACAAAAATCGACCGGATGGAATATTAGTGGTTTCTGACCGATTGGCCTTAGGTGTTTTGGTGGCTTTGCGAGGGTTAAATATTTCAGTGCCAGAAGAAGTAAAAATAGTAAGTTTTAACAATGAGCCTATTTGTTCCATTGTTTCTCCTTCGATTTCTTCGGTTTCACAGCCATTAGAGGAGATTGGCCGCTTGTCGGTAGAGCTCTTATTAGACCAAATTAATCACAAAGGAGAGGATTTGAAACCTAGGGTTGAAGTATTGAAGACTCAATTAATGGTGCGGGAATCTTCTTCTAAAAAGAATTAGTCCTGATTTTCATTGATTTTTCTTGCCCATTTTGTTGGTATATCAAAATATGCAATCCAGGATTTAATTCAGAAATCAATTCTTTATTGATCGTACCATTTTGCTTAAATTCCTTTGTTTTACGGCCTAAAAGGTCATAAATGGTAAGGGATTCAAAAGGGATATTGACAGACTCTTCTATGTTTTGAATGGAAAGGGGAGGGTTGACTTTGATGTCAAATGATTCTTGAAAGCAATTTTGGGGATCAGATACTTTAAATACGGTATTTTCTATTGGGTTTACCTTGATATTTTTTGTTTTATCACCATTGGACCACACATATTCGCCAGTCCAGGTAGCTGAAAGCTCTAATTTGTCGAAATAATTGATCGTTTGAGTGCTAGTAGACTTGAGGTTTAGGTCTTTAAAAACAGTGAACTGATCTAACACATTTCCTTCTTCATTAATGAATTTAGCGTCCAATCTTTTGCCATCAATTTCGAAATAAAAGGACCCTGCTTGTCCTGCTAGGCTATATTCCATGACAGGGTGTGGGGAACTGGCTCTAGCCGCTCCTGTCGCTCCGCCCACGCCATTGACCACATAAATAACTCCATTTTTTTCGGTATTACTTGTCGAGAAGAGGTAGGGGCACGAGTTGGCAGATTTATCATAACGTCCAGTTGAGCTTTGGGGCCAATGGACTGATTTATTAAATTCCGATGATAAGCCATATTGGTTTTTCAAGGGTTTACTTCTTTCAAAGACGTGGCTATGCCCGGTGAGCACAAGGTCCACATTAAATTCGTCAAATACTCTGGCTAAAATCGCTCTTAAGTTAATTAAATCAGGAACCAAATCGGAATCGTAGGTGCCTTTGGTATAAGGAGGATAATGAAAAAACACGACCTTCCAAAGCTGCTTAGTTGACTTAAGATCATTTTTTAGCCAGGTTAATTGGTCCGAAGGCCCGTCGAAAATACGCTTATTGTCCTTTCCCCATGCATAAGAATCGAGGCAAATAAAGTGGGTGTTGCCATAGTCAAAGGAATAATAAGCTTCAGACCCAGAGGCTAAACCTCCTAATTCTCCCTTTGTAGGTAGGGTAAAGTTCTGAAAATAGGCCATGTCGGGATGATCCTGGGCTTTAGGATATATGTCATAATCATGGTTACCGACACTAGGGAATAGGGCTGATTGTTTTAATAAAGGGCCATTTTGGTAAATTTGAAAGAAATTTTTTTGAAAATCATCATCCGATCCACCCTCATAAACGTTATCGCCTACAGTCATAAAGATATTCGTGTATTTGTTGCCGATAAACTTCTTAAATCCTTCATAGACATTTTTTTGATACGGGCCTAAAGGCCACATGTCACCGATGGACCAAACGCTGAATTTTTCCTGAGAGCCTATGGCAGGAGCTGTTCTAAAGAAATAGGTTGAATCCCCAACGAATTGAGTAGGAGTTAATCTGATTCGATAAAAATATTTGTTGGACCCTGATAATGAGTCGATTAAAACCAAATGTTCGGTATTGCTTTGACTTGATTTTTTTGAGCGGTTAAATGTTTTGCCATCGCTGCTTATTTGAACCTCACTTACAATCGCTTCGTTGGTACGGTACCGAATTTGGACTGACTTTTCACCGACCATTTGAATGTAAGGCGTCTTAGTAATTTGCTGGCTATAGGCTGGTAAGGAGCCCCAAAATAGGCTAATTAGGAATATAAAACAGAAAGAAGGCTTTAATTTCAAAACGTTTTTCAAATGGCATTTTTGATAACACCTTCAAAGCTATGGAATTGATTTTTTTCAACCTAAAAAAACGCATAATTTGATGAATTTTTTCTTGGAAAAATTAAGGGAATTTATGATATTTGTAACTATTGGAAAATCCAATTAAAATCTAAAAAATAGATTTTATCTTGTTGGATTGTTCATGGAATCAAACCATTATTTATGTCATTAAATTCTAATATTATCCCTATCAACATCGAAGATGAAATGAGGGGAGCGTACATCGATTACTCGATGTCGGTTATTGTTTCTCGTGCTTTGCCGGATGTGCGTGATGGGCTTAAGCCTGTGCACCGTAGGGTACTTTATGGAATGGAGGAGTTGGGTGTTAATTACAATAAATCCTATAAAAAATCTGCTCGTATTGTCGGGGAAGTATTAGGAAAGTATCACCCACATGGTGATTCTTCTGTATACGACACGATGGTGCGTATGGCACAGGATTGGTCTTTGCGATATCCTTTGGTGGATGGACAGGGTAACTTTGGGTCGGTTGACGGGGATTCTCCTGCAGCGATGCGTTATACTGAGGCTCGTTTAAAGCGAATTGCGGATGAGATGCTCTCGGATTTAAATAAGGAGACGGTCGATTTTCAACCCAATTTTGATGATAGCTTAGAAGAGCCAACGGTCTTACCAGCTAAGATTCCTAATTTACTTTTGAATGGAACTTCGGGTATTGCGGTGGGTATGGCTACGAATATGGCCCCACATAATTTAACAGAAGTGGTGGATGGTATTGCGGCTTATATAGATAACCGTGATATTACGATTCCGGAGTTGATGCAATACATTAAGGCCCCAGATTTTCCAACGGGCGGGACTATATATGGTGTTCAGGGGGTTAAAAATGCATTTGAAACGGGTAGAGGGCGAATTGTTGTGAGAGGAAATGCAACTTTTGACACGTCTAAGACAGGTAAAGAGCAGATCATTGTATCTGAGATTCCTTACATGGTTAATAAGGCGAATTTAATTAAGCAGTGTGCTGACTTGGTGAATGACAAGCGTATCGATGGAATATCCGAGATTCGTGATGAATCAGATCGTCAGGGAATGCGCATTGTTTTCGATTTGAAGCGAGATGCGGTGGCCAATGTTGTTTTAAATAATTTGTATAAGCACTCTGCGCTTCAATCTTCCTTCAGTGTCAATAATGTAGCCTTAGTCAAAGGAAGGCCGATGATGTTGAATCTTAAGGATTTGATTCATCATTTTGTTGAGCATAGAAACGAGGTAATTATTCGCCGAACACAATATGATTTACGTGAAGCAAGAAAGCGTGCACACGTTTTGGAAGGCTTCATCATTGCATTAGACAATTTAGATGCGGTGATCAAGTTGATTCGTGAGTCTAAAGATCCTTCAGCGGCACAGGATGGATTAATGTCAAAATTCAATTTATCTGAGATTCAATCGAAGGCTATTCTTGAGATGCGTTTACAACGCTTAACTGGAATGGAGCGTGAGAAGATCATGAATGAATTTGCTGAAATCATGAAATTGATTGATGATTTGGAAGACATTTTGGCAAAGCCAGAGCGTCAGTTGCAAATCATTAAGGATGAATTGACCGACATGAAAACTCGTTATGGCGATGAGCGCAGGACGCAAATCAATATGACAGATGAAGAATTTTCGGTAGAAGATATGATTGCCGATGATGAGATGTTGATCACGGTATCTGCGCAAGGATACATTAAGCGTACTGCCATCACGGAATATCGTTCGCAAACGAGAGGTGGAGTAGGTTCACGTGCGGTAGCAACAAAAGATGATGATTATACGGAACATTTATTCTCGGCGACGATGCATAATTGGTTATTGTTTTTCACGGAGCGTGGAAAATGTTTCTGGTTACGTGTGTATGCGGTACCGGAAGGTTCCAAAGTTTCTAAGGGCCGACCTATTCAAAATATGATGAATATTGAGAATGGCGATTCGATAAGGGCCGTCATTAACGTTACGTCCATTACAGATCCTGATTACATTGACAATAATTTCATTGTGATGTGTACGCAAGATGGAACCATTAAGAAGACATCGCTGGAAGCTTATTCTAGACCGCGTCAAAATGGAATTAATGCCATCACGATTCGCGAGGGAGACCGTTTATTAGATGTGGCCTTAACGAATGGCAATAATCAGATTGTCATCGCGACTAATACAGGACGTTCGGTACGTTTTGAGGAAACTCGAGTTAGGCCTATGGGCCGTACGGCTGCGGGGGTTAAGGGAATTTGGATTGACGAGAAAATACCTACTGAAAAGGTTATTGGTATGGTGTGTGTGTCGGATCCAGAAGTCCAACAATTATTGGTGGTCTCTGAAAAAGGTTTTGGTAAGCGTTCTGAGGTAGATGCTTATCGATTGACCAATAGGGGAGGAAAGGGTGTGAAAGCGCTTAATATCACCGAGAAAACGGGTGCATTGGTGGCCATCAAAGAAGTAGATGACAATGATGATTTGATGATCATTACCAAAGCGGGTATTTTGATTCGTTCTTCGGTCGCTGAACTTCGTGTCATGGGTAGAAATACGCAAGGAGTGAAGTTGATCCGTTTGAAAAATGAGTCAGATGAGATTTCATCCGTAACTAAAATTGAAAAAGAACCAGAGCCAGAAGAGGTAGAGATTTTGGAAGGTGCTGAAGCAACGGAAGGAGTGGAGGTTATTTCTGAAGGAGATGCGTCGGCGGAAGGAAATGCAGATGTGTCAACGGAAGATAGCGAAGGCGAATCTACTGAGGGAGATATTGCAGATGATTTAACAGAAGAGTAAATTTTTAACGGCCCAAAATTTATTTTGGGCTATTTTTTTTTAATATAAACAAGAACAATGAAAAAATTAGTTTTAACCCTGTTTACTGTAGCTATGGCTGCAGGCTCGACTTTCGCCCAGGTGGATAAGGCTTTGGTCGAAGCGCAAAAAAAAGCCATTTTAGAAGCTGTTAAAAAGTCAGATGAAGCGGTAAAGAAAGCTCCAACTAAACCAAAACCATGGTTAGAAAGAGCAGTGGCATATTTGGATTTGGCGTCATTTCCGGATTCGACTTTCTCTTTAAAGGATGCGGATGCTTCATTTAAGGCTTTGGAATATATTGCTGAGGCGGTTAAATTGGATACCAAAGATGGTAAAAAGGGTAGTACAGCGAAGGAAGCTGAGGTTTTACTAACCGGACGAGATAAAGCATATGGGGCTTTAATGAATATGGGGGTTATTAAATACCAAGGTAAGAATTATGCAGGTTCTTATAGATACATGAGTAAGGCGTCAGAAATTTCTCCGAATGATACAACTTCTGCGATGTATACTGGGGTTGTAGCTCAATTGTGTCAAAAAGATGCGGAAGCAAAATTGGCTTATGAGCATTATTTGAAAATTGGCGGAAAAGATATGGCCATCATGTATGGCTTATCTCAAATCTATAAGGTTGCCAAAGAGGAAGATAAATCGTTAGCGATCATCGACCAAGCGATGGTTATTTATCCTAATAATAAGGATTTGAAGAATGAGAAATTCAATATGTTGATTTCCTTTAACCGAATAGATCAGGCCATTGCTCAACTAAAGATTACTTTAGACAAGGACCCTAAAGATGCGATGTCATGGTTGAATTTAGGTTTATTGTTTGAAAATAAGGTTTCTGGGGTTAATGATGAGGCACGTAAAATTCAAGAAAAGACTTTTAAGGTAAATGATGCGAAACGCAAAGTAGCGGCACAAAAGGACCAAGTGGACTTGTTTTCAGATGAATTAAAGCGTACAAAAGCTAAATTAAAAGCGACACCTCCAGCTAAACAAGGACCCATAAAAGCCCAAATAACGAAGTTGGAATCTACTTTAGTCGAATACAATACGGCTTTAAATGATATTAAGGCTGATTTAACAAAGGCTGAATCAGAAGTGGGGGACGTCGCTGCTAATAATGCTAAGTTAGCCGAATTGAATGCTAAAATTTCTGAGTACCGCAAAGACCTCCCTATGTTCTATACAAAGGCATTAGAGGCTGATGAGAATTATTATGATGCTTTGTATCAATTAGGTGCCTATTATTATAATGAAGGGGTAGAAATTAGAAAGAAAGTGGATGTTATGGATATGGAAACGTATAAAAAAGAAGGGAAGGCTGTAGAAGCTTCCGTTTCTGCTAAATACGAACAAGCATTGCCATATTTTGAGAGAGCATTCAAAAATAAAAAAGAAGATGATTTGAAAGAGGTATTGAAGCAGATTTATAAGGCTTTGAAGCTTGATGCTAAACTAGCTGAGTTAAATTAATAAGCTCATTTTGGTATTATTTAAAAGGCCGGCATTATGTTGGCCTTTTTTATTTGTCCGATCTAATGTGTTTATACTTGTGCATATGATTTCCTCGCGTGAAAATTAAACCAATTAGAATAGTTACATGGGGGTGTAATCAAATGGTCTATTTAACATAATATAAATTATAAAACAAATATGATATAATTTGAACCGAGGATATATTAGGTGTTGATAAGCTTATTGTGATGTATTTATGCACGTTAGGATCGTTTAGAAAATTCAACCCTTGTAATTAGATAAATTTATAATGATTTAGTTTGAGCAACGCATTTTTATAAATTCTAAATAGCAATGGGAAATTTAACTGTAAACTCAGTCCAGCCATTTTGTTCGGAATCAACGGAAATGGATCCTTGGTGTAAGCTGACAATTCGTTCTACCAGAGAAAGACCAATACCATATCCTTTAGAAGCTGCTGTATTTTCTGCTCTGAAAAATGGTTGGAATATGTAAGGAATATCTGCTTCTGGAATTCCTTTTCCTTCATTTTTAATTTTAACTTCAATCGTTTGTTCTACGATTTGTAGGCTTACATACGCCTGTTTATTTGTACTAAATTTGCAGCCATTTTCAATCAGATTTTTTAGCGCTGTAAGCACTAATTTTTCATCTCCTTTAATTTGCAATAATTCCTCATTATCGGGCATGAATTGAGTGTCGATAATGACTTTATACGCCGCATTTAATTTTTGGGTTAAGCTACGTGACTCCCACATGATTTCATCGATTCTAAGAATTGAAAAACTGGCTTGATAGTCTGATATACTTATTTTGTTTAGCTCCAAAAGGCTTTCCGTTATTGCGGCAAGGTCTTGAGTATCTTCTAAAACGGAGGCAATCGTTTGTTTATAATCGTCTATTTTTCGTTCGTTCAATAAACTTACTTCTAGTTGGGATGATATTTTTGTCAACGGGTTCTTCAATTCATGCGAAACATTGGCGATGAATGTCTTCTGTAATTTAAATGCATTCTCAATCCGTTCTAATAGACGATTTATAGTCAATACCATCTTCCCTATCTCATCTTCAGAATCGCCTGTTTTAAGCCTTTGTTCCAGACTTTTGGGAGATAACTGGTCTACCTGTTTAATAACTTCTGAAATGGGTTTAATGGCCCTTCCTGCAAAAAACCAACCTGATATAACCACGATAAATACAAAAAGTAGGAAAAGGGCAATTAATATGTTTTTTAGATCTTTGGCATTTTCTGCTGAATATTGATCCTCAGCGCCGGCAAAAACCACTATTTGGCCCTCTGGAGTAACAAATACGGTACCCAGAACCTCTAATTCATTTAGTTCAAACCTAACTTCTTTCTTTTTAAATACTTCTTTTACTCGATCAACGTCAATATGAAAATTAATCGTATCATTTGATCGGTAAATACGCTCATTACAAGTATCATATGCCATGATATTTTCTCTATATAAAATGTCCCGATTGGCTCTATTAATGATACCTAGTAGTTTAGAATCTACTTGGTTTACATTGACTAATAATTCAGCTGCTGTATTTGCTTTTTGACGTAGCCTACTGTAAAATTTATCTTTGTAGTTTTGTTGCGAAAAGACATAAATAACAAAATAAGACACGAATAAGATCGCCGAAACTAAATAAGTAAACTGATAAGTTAGTCGGGACCGTATCTGCATCTTTTATTCTTGTCGTAAAATATAACCCATGCCAAATTGCGTATGTATCAACTTACTTGAAAAGCCTTTGTCGATTTTCTTACGCAAATAATTAACATATACTTCGATCAAATTCGAACTATTTTCATCTTCTACTTCCCAAATATTTTCAGCAATTTCAGCTTTAGAAATCACCTTCTCTTGATTTCTAAGGAAGTATTCTAATAGTTGAAATTCCTTGGAGGTTAAATGGATCATTTGTCCAGCCCGACTCACCAAAGAACTATTTAAGTCCATTTCTAAATCAGCAAATTTTAAGACCTGAGCATCTAATATCGTTTGATTAGATCTTTTAATGAGTGCTTTTACTCGGGCTAAAAATTCCTTAAAATCAAATGGTTTAGGTAAATAATCATCCGCACCCGCTTCAAAGCCATTCAATTTATCATCCGTCGTACTTAAGGCTGTAAGCATTAAAATGGGCGTTTGAATCCCCTGAGCCCTCAATTCTCTACACAAATCTAATCCATTAATACCCGGTATAATAATGTCCGAAACGATGAGTTGGTATGTATGAGCCAGCGCTAATTGTTTGCCCATATTGCCGTCATAAGCAATCGAAACGTCATAATTATTTTCTTCCAACCCTTGTTTTAAGGATTGAACTGTCTTCGGCTCATCTTCAATCAATAAGATTTTGATCATTTTAATATAGATACTAAATCTGCTGGAGAATAATTAATTGATTTTAATACTTTATTATCTGACTTTCTGAAAACTTTCCAAACCCCATGTTCTTCTTTTATCTCTGCCTCCGTTCCATCTTTATCTTGGTAAAATTTGACGGTATATTCAGCTTCCTCTAGACTTTGACATGCTTTCGACATATTGGAACGTTGTACTTCATTAAATAAGTCTACAAACTTTTCACCTAATCCAAATTCTAAAACTGCCCCTGACAACACGTATTGTAAATCACACAGGGCATCCGCTATTTCAACCAAGTCATTTGCCGCGATAGCTTCTTTTAATTCATCTAATTCTTCGGCCAATAAACTTACCCTCAATCCACACCTTTCCGTTGAAGGAATAGTAGGTTCTGCTAATATGGGTGCTCCAAATGTCTGGTGAAATTGAGCTACCTGGTTTAATGAGTCTAATTTTTGCATAAAATAATTGTGTAGATGTTCTAAAATTAATCAATATTAAGCCAAAGTCAAAAAATACCCTCAGGGCATAATTTATCAAAAATATAAGTTATGAACCTACCCAATAAAGGTAATACATAAATGAAGTTTGAGCCATTTGTCAACATAATACCTACTTATCCACAATAAATTGTGGATAAGTAGTGTACAACTTGTGGATAAGATGTTATTTAAGACTTGTGGTTTATTCTTGAAATACAATTGTGCACAAGTGTGGATATCTTGTGGATAAGTGAAACCAAATTGATTGTGAGATCAATTCAAATTTTGATGATCAAAATTCCCTATAATTTTTACTTTAGAAATAAAGGATTTTTAATCTGAGGGTTTGCTCTCTATAAATGTGCCATCAGTATAAAATATTATGACCCGCTCAATCTTCTTATGAAGAGACCTAGTTGAACTAGGCGCATTTTCTGAAACGGAATCATGGCCAGTCGGCAATGAAGCTAAATTAACCTCCTTAGACGATCGCCTGAGATTTGATCGTACAATAGTAGACTCCGGTAAATTATTTTTAATCGATTCTGAAGCGGTATCATTTGGGGCATCAAATAAATTAGTCAATGGTAAAATTTCTTGACTCGAGGGAGTAGTGGGTAATTTAGCTGCCGAAACTGATAAAGTACGATCTTCAAATAATAAGTCTTCTGCACTGACCTCCGGGAAAGCGGTCAATATTTTTTGTACGACGTCTAAGCTTGGTTTATTTCTACCTGATAATATATGCGATATACTACTCCGAGGAATTCCTAATACATCTGCAAACTGAGATGAACTCATTTGCTTTTTTTTAATTAACAATTCTATTTTATCGCTTAGGTTCATGAGCTATACTTTTGTAAATTATAAGTAACAAAAGTAAATTCTAAGTCATTAAAATGCAACAAAAAATTAAGATAAATTTTGTTTACAAAAGTGATATACAATCGTGGTGAATTGCAATTTGTTTACTTTTGTATAATCCGCCAACAGCCTTCTTGAAATCTTTTTTAGACATACCTAATTGATCATAAATTAGTTCGGCTGGGCTTTTATCATGTAACATGAGGACCCCATTGTTTTCTTTCAATGCATCCAAAACCCGGGTAATTTGATTATCAACTCGAACATGCCCCATAGGCTCTAACCTTAAATCCAATTTACCATCAGACCTTATGTTAGAAACGTATACAGGTGTTAATTCACCCATGTTTAACTTTGTAAACACTTGGTTTTTAAACAACAACCCTATTACACAATTGTTAACTAAACACTTGATGCCTAAATCTGTGTATTCAAATGGAATCACTTCTATTTTGTCGCCAATTGTAAACAAACTTTCTGCGTCAACAACCGGTAGAAATTTCTCTACACGTGCGGAAGCTACGATTCGATCAGTTTGTGCGTCGAGGTAAATGTAGACTAGATAAGATCTGCCGACGGTCATTTTTTGAAATTGCTGGCTAAATGGCACAAACAAGTGTTTAGCTAATCCCCATTCTAAAAATACGCCTAGTGGAGTGACTGAATGCACTTCTAAATAAGCAAATTGGTTGATTGTCGCAAATGGCTTTAGCGTAGTGGCAATGATTCGATCCTCCGAATCTCGATAGATAAATACCTCCAAAATATCATCTATTTGGTATGTTTCCGGTACATACTGCAGTGGAAGCAATATTTCGTCTTCATAACCATCTAAGTAAAGTCCGAAAGGAACTTCTTTAATTATACGTAGGCGATTGTATTCGCCAATTTTCAATTCATTTTCCATAAAAAAACCCGGCTTATAAGACCGGGTGTAAAGGTAATCATTGATTTTGGATTAGACTACGACATTGTTTTCTCGTAATGCTTGATTTAAAGACGTTTTCAAATCTGTGCTTTCTTTTCTTTTGCCTATAATTAATGCGCAAGGAACTCCGTATGTACCTGATGGGAATGTTTTTTGAATACTACCTGGAATAACCACTGAGTTTTCAGGTACAAATCCAATGTATTCAACAGGTTCTGGACCAGACACGTCAATAATTTTTGATGAGCCAGTAATGGTTACCCCAGCACCTAAAACTGCTTTTTTACCTATGTGCGCACCTTCAACTACTATGCAGCGAGATCCAATAAATGCTCCATCTTCAATAATAACAGGGGATGCTTGAGGCGGTTCTAAAACGCCACCTATTCCTACACCACCACTTAAATGAACATTTTTACCTATTTGTGCACAACTGCCGACCGTGGCCCAAGTATCCACCATGGTTCCTTCGTCCACAAATGCACCAATATTGACATAAGATGGCATCAAAATGGTTCCTTTAGCTAAATATGCGCCATAACGAGCGACAGCTGGAGGAACAATTCTAACACCTAATTCCTTATAGTTCGACTTTAAGCGCATTTTGTCATGATATTCAAATATGCCCACTTCGCTAACTTCCATCTGGCGAATAGGGAAATACATCACTATAGCCTTTTTTACCCATTCGTTAACTTGCCACGTTCCATCTTCTTTAGGCGCGGCAGTTCTTAACTGACCCTTATCCACTAACTCCACCACATCTTCAATGGCTTTAACCGTTTCAGCGTTTTTTCTTAACTCAGGATTGTCCCAAGCTTCTAAAATAATTTTTTCTAACGTATTCATATAAATCTTATGCAATTATTGAAAGACAAAGAACGGGTAAAATGATGAAATTCTCAATGGATTCAGAAAATAAAAGATCGCTCAAGGAGCCTTTGTGTCGATTTTGATGCAAAAATCAAGATTGAATTTAGCTTAAACTTTAACATATCAACTAATTGATTTTCAATAACTTATGTAAACAAACGAAATATAATTTTGTGATTTTAGAGCCTTGAATTTAGCTAAATTGACAAGTGACATTCTGTCACCCTCCTACCCCATCGAATGATTGAAGTATTTTGTTATACAAATATAGCAAAATAGCTTGAATAAAAAACGTATCCATCAATTATTTTACAAAAATACATTAATTAGCATTTTAGATAAATAATAATAATGCGATTTACATTTGTAAGAATCTTATTTTAAATCGTTTAAATAGCCATAATTGCATTTTAAAAACTTGTTATAGTTATATTTATTTTATAATTTTGATTTTTAATAATGAAATCAAATTATTTATTCAATGAAAAAAATTAAAGTAGCTATTAATGGTTTTGGTCGCATAGGTCGGCTTACTTTTCGCAGATTGCTTGAAAAGGATAATGTGGAGATTGTTGCTATCAATGATTTGACTGATAATGCAACTTTAGCGCATTTATTGAAATACGATTCAGTTCATGGTCGTTTCAATGGTACTGTTAGTTCTGATGCGGACAGCATTACAGTTAATGGTAAGGCAATTAAGTCTTTTGCTGAGCGTGATCCCAAATTATTACCTTGGGCTTCTTTAGGTATCGATGTAGTTTTAGAATCTACAGGTAGATTTATTGATCAAGATGGTGCTGGTCAGCATTTAACTGCTGGGGCACGTAAAGTTATTATCTCTGCTCCTGCTAAGGGTGATATTCCTACTGTTGTTTTAGGTGTGAATGATGAAACTTTAACAGATGAAATGACAATAATTTCAAATGCTTCATGTACGACCAACTGTTTAGCTCCAATGGCTAAGGTTTTAGATGATACTTTTGGCATTGAAAAAGGATTCATGACTACTGTTCATGCTTACACAGCAGATCAGAATTTGCAAGATGCTCCTCACTCAGATCTACGCCGTTCTCGCGCAGCTGCTTATTCCATTATTCCTACTTCGACTGGAGCTGCTAAGGCTGTTGGTTTAGTTTTACCTCATTTAAAAGGTAAATTAGATGGTAACGCGATGCGTGTACCTACTCCAGATGGTTCAGTTACAGATTTTACTGCTTTATTGAAACGTGACGCAACTGTTGCTGAAATTAATGCAGCTTTAAAAGCGGCAGCAGATGGGCCAATGAAAGGTATTTTAGAATATACGACGGATGAGATTGTATCAATCGATATTATTGGAAATCCACATTCTTGTATTTTAGATTCTAATCTTACTACTGCTATGGGTAACCTAGTAAAAGTAGTGGGTTGGTATGATAATGAATTTGGATATTCTTCTCGCGCAGCTGATTTAATTGCTCGTGTAGGTTAATAAATTTAATAATTACAAAAAAGAGGTCTAAGAAATTAGACCTCTTTTTTATTTACAGCCCTTAGGTAATTGATAGGAAATCCTTTTTCATAGAAAATTTTCTCAAACCTTGTTTTTATTCCAAAATGATCCTTATTCCATGTTGATTCATATAAGTCATTTGTGCAAGCGATGATTTCAAATTTATTCGCTGGTAAGCTGTCCATGGAATAATTAAAAAACGGAGCGGAATCAGTTTTGAGGTGGAGAATTCCATCCGGCTTTAATACCTTCTTATATTTATTTAAAAAATGGGGATGCGTTAATCTTTTTTTCTCGTCACGATCTTTTGGTCTTGGATCTGGGAATGTAAGCCAAATTTCATCTACTTCATTTTCTTCAAAAAAATCATCGATGAATTGCATCATGATTCTTAAATATGCCACATTTTGAAGGTTCTCACGTTGGGCTACCAAACCAGCGGCTGCCAGACGATCTCCCTTGATGTCCACGCCAATAAAATTCTTATCAGTAAATATTTTTGCTAAACCATTGGTATATTCACCCCTTCCACATCCTAACTCCAAGACAACCGGGTTGTCATTTAAAAATTGCTTTGCATTCCATTGACCTTTTTGTAGGCCAAAATCTGGTTTAGTATGTTGAACAACATTATTTAATGCCTCAGCCCACTCATATTTTATATTCTTATTTCTGCCCACTAAATTATTTCGTCTATTTCTGCTATTAAATAGGTGCTTCCGGTAACCAATATGACATCATCATGGACCATTTTACTTTTTACAAAGGCAATGGCTTCATTCACATCCTCGATAACAGTTCCTATTAAACCAATTTTTTGAGCCTTTGCCCACAAATTTAAAGCTTTTAACGATCTTGGATTATTCGACTCGCAAAAGATATAATGTGCATTTTGGGGCAATATTTGTAAAACTAAATCTAGGTCTTTATCGGCCACCATGCCTAATATGATCCATAAATCACCAGTTAATTCGCTTTTTATCTGATCCATTAATAAGCGAATGCCACTTTCATTATGGGCCGTATCCGCAATTATTTTAGGATCATTGCTAATCATTTCAAATCGGCCTTTTAATTGAGTATTTATTCGACTATTTTTTATTCCCAACTCAACCTTCTCCTTCTTAAAATTGATAATCCCCATAGATTCTAATTGGCTGCACCATGCCAAAACTCCCATAATATTATTGATTTGATAGGTTCCTACGTATGGACTATAAATTTTGAAGTCACCAAAATGTCTACTTTTTAAATCCAATTCTAAAGTCTGAGCCTTTGAAACCTTTTCTAAACGAATATCTTCATTGGCAAATTGAATTGTAGCCTGATTTTCATTGGCTTTCTTTATAAAAATATCAGAAATTTCTGGTTGGTATTCACTGATGGTCACAGGTATCCCCTGCTTAATTATTCCTGCTTTTTCAAAGGCAATTTCTTCTAATGAATTTCCTAAAATATCTTGATGATCATATCCAATATTCGTAATTAAGCATCCAAATGGCATAATGATGTTAGTGGAATCTAGTCTTCCCCCTAATCCTGTTTCAATGATCGCCCAGTCCACTTGTTGTTCTTTAAAATAGCAAAATGCCATGGCCACTGTCCATTCAAAAAAGGATGGACTAACTTCTTGAATTATGTTTTTTTTCTCACTTACAAAAGAACTAACCCAATCTTTTGAAACTTCTATTCCATTAATTTTTATTCTTTCTGTAAATGATTTTAAATGTGGAGATGTGTAAAGGCCTACTTTAAATCCATGTTCTTGTAAAATGGAAGCTATAAAATGAGATGAACTTCCCTTTCCATTCGTTCCCGCTATATGCAAAGATTTAAATGAATGTTGAGGATTATCTAACTGAGCGCATAATGAGGCAATGTTATCTAGACCTGGCTTGTATGCTTTTTTCCCTTCTCTATGAAATACAGGCAGGGAATTATAAAGAAAATGGATTACCTCATCATAGGTCATCTCGTAGGCCAATATGAATTAATTGGTAGGAACTATACGAATTGTCTTTAAGCCGCTGGCTCCTTCCCTTTTTCCTTCATCTTTAGGCTGGAACTTAGCTCCCTTGATTGCTTTCTTATATTTTTCGGCAAGAGATAATTTTACATTCGTTTTTTCAATACGTATTTCAGTCACAAGGCCTTTTTCATTGACACGGATAAAGAATGTTATTTCACCTGTTTCATTACCATTGTCTATCGAGCTGATCACTGAAGTTGGGAATGTCCAGTTTTGAGCAATCGGTTTATCACCAGCTCCAGATCCACTGCCCCCTGATCCACTGCCATTTCCTGATCCGGTTCCTCCTACAGATCCCCCTTTTCCTAAACCAGTACCCGATCCTGATCCTGAAGTGGTTGATTTAACTGTTCTTTTACCTAGAGTAAGGTTTAGATCTACCACAGGTTCTTCTGGAACAACTTCTTTAGGCGGCGGAACAACTGTTGCCTTAACCGTAACGGGACTTTCTACATTGCTCGTTATTGGCGGAACGGTATTTTGTTGAACTACCTCAGTCTCAGATTGTATAATCTCCTTCTTTTCTTCTTTTTTTGGACTTGGAGCCTCCTGTTCAAATGAGATTTCTCCTTTAGATCCTTCAGGTTCGAGCACCAAGGGTGCATTTGGATTCTCATTCCAAATTTTAACCGACCATATAAGCAAAAAAAGCAATCCATTAAATATGATTGTAATAATCAACGCTTTAACCTGATTTTTCCGTTCTAATTCTCTTTGTGCTTGATAACTAACATTCATATTAATCTTTTTTAAACACCCAAATGTCTATATTTTTATCTTTTTTCAAGTGAGCAGCTTCTACATATGCCAAATCCATATTTTTGGCGCTTCCCAAACTAATCCTATAAAAGGTTTCATTTTCCAACTTAGGTAAAATAACCACATTCTGAAAACCCTTCTGAATTAGTTCAGATTTACCTAATTCAGCTTTCTCTAAGGTTTTAAAACTGGCAGCAACTAAGAATATGTGCTCTGAAGTTCCATTATCTTTAGTTATGACCGTTGGTTTTAACGCAACATTTTCTGATTTAACCTCTTCAAAAACATCTGAATTACTTGATTGAGGTTCAGAAATAGCTTTTTTCACAGGTATAACTTTTCCTTGCTTGGGTTCTTTTTTAATTCGTATCGTCAAAGGCGAAAAAGAACTGTTTACAAATTTTGAATTAGGCTCGGTTAAAATATAAGCCCCCATTCCGCCTACGATAAACGCTAAAAGTATATAAGCATAAAATTTCGATGTGATTTTTCTTGGTTCTTGCACTTCATCAACCTCCTCTTTTGTCTGCATAGGAAGATCTTCTAGAGATTTTTCGACTGGCGCCTCAATTAAAACTGGTTTTTTTCTAGCACCCGTTGAAACTGGATATAAGCCAAATTGGTCTAAATCGTAATTAAACGTCTGATTAGGTTCGAAAATTATTTTAGATTCCTCCGTTAATGAGAATGTTCCTAAATTGCCGAAGGCCAATGGCTGATTTATTCTCAAACCGTCCTTCATTTCTTTGCCAAATGCTGCCACTGATTCAAATGCCTTTTTTTGAGAAATAGCATTTTGTTTGGCAATGTGCATGGCTAATATCCCATCATCTGATTTTAATCGTTCATTAAATGCAATGGATTTTTTTCTTGGATAAATAATGGCCTCTTTCTCGTCAAATTTAAAATCCTGTACATTGATCACAAATCCACCAAAATTGGGTATAATCACACAATCATGCTCTAAAAGCAAGGATTCAATCGCCGATATAAAATCAATATTTTGCATAATTAAAATGAATAGGCCACTCCCACTGTGTAATTTAAGCTTTGTTGAGGATAAAATAAATAGCGCTCATAACTTTTTCCTAAAATATTATTGGCACTGACAAATGCATTAAATTTTTTAGTGATTAAATAATTCACTTTTAAGTTAAGGTCAATGATATCTGGCATCTTTATCGCCAGGCCATTTCGAGGATTAAATCCATATAAACCCCCTAAATAAAATACATCCGGTGAAACAATGATTCGATCTTTAAACGTAATGGAGTTGGTAAATGATAAATTCATCGCTGGCTTATGAAATGGCCTCTCCAAAGTTTTTGAATTATCCACAATTAAATTCTCATAGGTATTGAAATCATATTTTAAGATGGATAAAATCTTGTCAAAAATTTGATAGTTGATCTGGCCTGATAAATTAACCACCTGAACCTTTTTGTCTCCACCCGCATAAACCACATCAAAACGTGATGAATCAACTTTTGATGCCATAAAAAATCCTAAATTACTATACTCAGAATACCCAAATTTGATTTCAAAATCAAAATTACGTTCATTAGATCCCTTAATACCCCCATATATATTACTGGATTGTATGGTGTTTTTTAACGCGATGTTATTGGACATCCAATTATTTTCAGACACAAATTGATTCATGGAATTTAAATAAGTATCAGCACCAAAACCCGCAAAAATATGAACAAAGTCGGTAGGCTTAACATCTAATTTAACAACGGGAAATAGCCTAGTTTGATTTATGGATAGATTTTTATCCTTTTCATTCGATATATTAATGCCCGCAGTTACGGATACTCGGTTATTTTTATAATTAAAGCTTGGACGAACCCTATACAATTCGCGTCGATTATTATTGGAACTTGAGGTAATTTCAGATAAAACCATATCCCCATTTAAATAGGCGGAAATTTGATCTGTTACATGTAATACCGACTGGATTTTACTTTCCCATATCCATTCTCTATTCTCAAAACTGGTCGATAAGTAATTCAATCCCGAGGTAGCCGTATAATCGTATTTGGCATCTTTTTGTGCATTCCCTATACTTCCCGAATAATGGAATTTATTATAGACAATATTTAAGTCATTTAAATTACCTGTGAATTTTTTTTCATCTCTTCCATAAAAATTTGCTTCAGTTCTTTTAAAGCCAATGGAGCCGTCCAACAAATAATTTCCGGTAAAGGTTTTGCTATATAATTTAACTTCATTTTCATTTCGTGCAGAAAATGCTGTACCCACAGGCCCCCTTCTATTGGCATCATGATTAATGTAAATACCTTGATATTGATTCTCTTTAGGTGATAGACCAAAATGTCCATTGATTAACGTATGGCCATAATTACCTGCTCCCACCTTAATCATATTTTTAAACTTGGGACCATAAGACGAAACTAGTTCATCTCCCTCTCGTGGGCCTATAATGGATGTTGTTAAAATTGCCGGACTTTTCACCTCCCATTTCCTTTCAACAAAATTATACGTCATCTTTCTACCCTTATTGGTATTCTCAACTTCCTCTAAAGCTTCAAAATTTCTAGATATTTCAGGCTTAAGTTCGATCTTACGCTCTTTCTCCAAAATAATATCATCATTCTGAATATTGCCCTCTTTTTTTTGTTGGCCATATACGATCGAATGGATACTCATGAGTAAAAGCAAAAACACTAAGAATATTGTGGCCTTTTTGAGTTGGATTGTCATATTCATCACTTAATGGGTAGACTTTTTAATTTGTTTTTGGCTAATTCGATGACTGCCGTATCACTTGAATTGTCAATGACCGATTTTAAAATAGCTTTAGCCTGAGGTAAATTCTTTAAGGAAACAAAGTTTTCGGCTAATAAAATATATGCTTTGCCAATCACCGCGTCAGACGCTTCCGCAAATTCATTTTTAAACTTAGTCGTTATCATGTCGCTTGATTCCTTGAACTTGCCTTCACCACTTAATAGTAAGGCTAATTCATATTGCGCTTCCGCCCCTATTTCATTTTTATCTAAGGTAATTACTTTGGCTAACCATTGCCTTTTAGATGTAATTTGGGTAGAATCACTCGTAAACATGTCGGCTAATGCGCGGGTCAACTTAGCTTTTTCTTCTTTCGTGATATTGCTTAATGGTTCTAATTCGTTTAATAATGAAGCAATGGAATCCACATTTTTAGCTTCATAGGTAATGGCGATGATTTTGTTCATTGCCATGGATTGTTGGTCTACCTCCGTATTTTTCGACTTAAACAATCGGTAAAAATGAATGGACTCTGAATACTTTTTTTGCCCAAATGATAATTCAGCAGCTCTCAGAATCACTTTATTGACCTGCGGATGTTCATTTTGATCCATCACTTTTTGATAATATTGAATGGCCGTTAAAGTATCATTTATTTGGTCTGCTGCATCTGCCACTAGGTAATTAGCCTCTACGATATTCTCATTCGTTGGATATTTGTCAATAAAATCTTTTAAAGAACTAATTGCCTTGTCAAATTTCTTCCCCTCATAGATAGCTCTTGCAGCACCATATTTTAAATCAATGGCGTCATTTTCCGACTCTGATTTGTTGGTACTTTGGTAGGTATCTAAAACTTGGCCAAACTCCTCTGGTTTACCCACTTTAATCAAGTTTTCTTGTAGGCCTACCAATGCATCTTTAGCGATCTTTTCTGTCGTAAATTCATTAACAATTCTCTTATAATCTTGAATAGCCAAATCGAATTTATCACTATTGGTATAAGATTGAGCTCTTTTAAAGATAGCCTGAGCTAAAAAATCACTCGCTTTTGTTGCTGAAATGATTTCAGAAAATCCCAAAATGGCTTCTGTGTATTTAGAGGCATTAAACAAAATTAAATTCTCTTGATAAAACGCTTCATCCGCAAACTTAGAATCAGGGAACCCAAGTCTTACTTGTTTCATCGCTACCCTAGCCTCATTGCCTCTATTTAAGTAAATCAGCGTCATGCCCTTCTGAAATAAGGCATAATCCTTTTCTGTTTTTGCGATATCAGCTGCTTGGCTATAATAATTTAAGGCATCTTCATACTTCCTAGACACCAAATAGGTATCTGCAAGCCTCAATAATATCGTTGGATTATTTTTAGCATTTGGCGTCAACTTTAACCGATCCACATACGTCTTGAACAAAGTATTTGCTTTGCTAAATTCCTTTGTGTTGAAATATGCAAAGGCTAAACCAATCCTAATCTTCTGTACAAACTCCTCTGATTTATTAGAACTAGACATTAAAGGCGTATAAATTTGAATAGCTTCTTCAAATTTCTTTTGCACCGATAGAGCTTCAGCTTTCCCTAATAAAGCCTTTAGTTTTATTTCTTCTTTTTCAGCGACTAATATAGCTTCATCGAAAAATTTAATAGCAGGTTCAAATTGGTTATCATTATACGACCTTACTCCTAAATTATACGATAAGGTCTGATAGGCTAAGTTGAGCTTAGGTGAACGATTACTAATTCCTTTTAAATAATTAACAGCCACTTCTAAATTATCAGAATTAATAAATGCATCGGCTACTAACTCAATGGCTTCCTCCGCATATTTGCTTTTGGGAAATTTAACATTGAAGGCTTGAATTTCACTAATTGTTTCAGACCCTTTTCCTAAATCCAATAATACTTTGGCATAATTAAAATAAGCATCTTCTTGAATTGCGGGATTAAAAGCTAAACTTCTGGCAACCTGAAACGCATCTAAAGTAGCCACTAAATTTCCAGCGCTTAATTGGGCTAAAGCCGTTGTAAATGCTGCATATTGGCCTAATGAATCTTTTTTAGCTACTAAATCCTTTAATGTCACCGTGGCCTCATTGTATTTTTTTGTTTTAAATAAAGAAAATCCATATCGGTATTGAGCTAAAGGACTGAACTTCGACCCCGTCATTTTCCCAAATGCTTCATAACTTTTAATTGATTTGTCGAATTGATTTAACTGAAATTGCACATCAGCAACCAATAAGGCCAATTCATCTAGTCGATAACCCGTGTTCTTCTTTGAAATGATGGGTTCGGCATATTTCAACAACTCGGAGAATTTAGATTGATTGAAATAACATAAACCGATCCAATTCGGAATCTCTTTTCTGTATTTACTACTAGCCTCTGCTTTGGCAAAATCAATCGCCGCCTCTCCGTATCTTTTTTCACCAAAATTAATGACTCCTGCGTAATAGGAAGCGGAAAGTGCATATTCTTCCTCAGGCTCCACTTTGATTTCATTAAATACAGGTAAGGCTTCTAAGTATTTTTTTAATTCAAAATATGAAATGGCTAATTTGAATTTGGCTTCTAAATTGGTCTCTGAGGATCTACTTAGGTATTTTATCGCTTTGGCATAATCTCCATTGTCATAAAAAAAAGTACCAATCCCTCTTAATAATTTAACGGCTTGTGGATGTTCTGGGTTATTTGCGATAAATCGTTCCGCTAAAATTTCTGCCTCAGGCTGACTCATGTATAAAGAACACATGGTCATATAATATTCAGCGAGCACTTTTTGACCCGATTGCTCATTGCTTAATGGCTCAAGACTTCCTAAATATGCGGAAAATTCTTCTCTAGCCGCTACATAATTCTTTGAATCAAAGTATTCCTTTGCCTGTCTAAAATGTAGTGTATGATCTTTGAAACTTAATGTTTGTTGGGCTATAGAGCCAAAAGAAATAAATAAAAAAAGTATGATGGGCAGCCAGCCAATGTGTGTATTTTTCAATTTCATTGTAAATGATTACAGCATTCGGATTAAAACAAAAATACGATTTTTCTTCAAAATTATTGCGTGTAATAAATATTTTTTTGTGACTATTATTGCCAAATAATCAGTATTTTCTTTAACAATTGAGCTATTTATTTAATTTTACACAATGTGAAGATTCACCAACAAATTTAAACGTATGCAAAATCTAAAACTTAAATCGTTTGTGCTCTTATTGGGCATTTTTTTATTTTCCTATCCCCTATTTTCTAGCTCATTAAGTCATGTGATCAAGATGCCTGAGCCACATACTCATTATTTTGAAATCACCACGACGGTGGATTTGTCAAATATATCCTATAAAAAGCCTTTCGTAGATTTGAAAATGGCTGCTTGGACACCAGGATCCTATTTAATCAGAGAATTTGCAAAAAATTTAGAAGCGGTTAAAGCTGAGGCCAATGGAAAATCCATGCCGATTTCTAAAATAAATAAGAATACGTGGCGTGTAGCTTTAGGTGCCTCTATTAAGAAAATCCAAGTGACTTACCGGGTCTACGCCTTTGAATTATCTGTTAGAACCTCTTTTTTAGATGATTCACATGGGTATATTAATCCGGCAAATGTTCTATTATATGTAAATGATTTTGCAAATCTTCCTCATGACATTCGTATTGAGCCCTATAAAAACTTTAAAGTGGTTTCTACTGCTTTAAAAGAAACAGGAAAATTTACGTATCAAGCGAAAGACTTGGATGAATTAATTGACTCTCCTATTGAAATTGGAAATCACAAAGTTTGGGATTTTAAAGTAAATGGAATTCCGCATCAAATTGCCTTTTATGGTACGACAAAAGTAGATTCAGTCAAATTTATCGCAGACGTCATTAAGGTATGCGAAGAAGCTCAAAAGGTAATCGGCGAACATCCTTGTGATCATTATTTATTTATCATGCACAATATAGGCCGAGGAACTGGTGGATTGGAGCATATGTATTCTACGACATGTTCGGTTTCTAGGTCGGCCTATGAAAGTGAAAGTGGATATCAAGGTATTTTAGGGTTGTTAGCTCATGAATATTTTCACCTTTGGAATGTAAAGCGCATCAGACCTAAATCACTAGGACCTTTTGATTATGAAAATGAGAATTACACGCATAATTTATGGCTTTCTGAGGGTATGACGAGCTATTATTCAGGCGTTATCTTGCAAAGAATGGGTAAAATTTCTAATCAGGGTTATGCCAACCGCATTGCTGCAGAAATTTCATCGGTTGAAAATACGCCTGGAAGTCATCTTGAATCTGCCGCAGAGGCAAGTTGGGATGCGTGGATTAAATATTACCGTCCAAATGAAAACTCGCGTAATCAAACAGTTTCTTATTATGATAAGGGTATGTTGCTAGGTCATGTATTAAACGCATGGATTATCAAATCTACTCTAGGTCAAAAAAGCATTGATGATGTTTTCAAATACCTTTATCAGGCTTATTATAAAAAGTTGAACCGCGGATTTACGGATGCGGAATTAGAAGATGTTTTTACACGAGTAGCAGGAACCTCAGCTAAGCCTATTTTTGAATCATATATTTATGGAGTTCAAACACCTGATTATAAAAATTTATTTAATGAATTTGGATTTACTTGGTCAAATACAAATGAAGGAAAATCAATTCCATATCTAGGATTTACCGTTATGGCAGGTAAAATAACGTCAGTTTATCGCGGCGCATCTGCTTATGTATATGGATTGAATGTGGGAGACGAAATTGTTTCGGCTAATAAAACCAATTTTGAAAATGTGGATAAATTATTGGCCGATAAAAAAGTGGGTGATACTATTTTATTTACTGTTAAAAGAGATGGATTGGAGCGCAGTTTTGTAGTGCCGGTCCAGCAAAGCCCCCTGTCGGCGTTCTCGTTGACAGATCAAAAAAGCCTTACTGAAAATCAGAAAAAATTGCGATTAAAGTGGTTAGGGAGCCTTTAATCCCCTATATTTTGTGACATAGCCTCATACATATTTTTGAAATTTTGTATGATGGTATTTTGAAAGGAGGAGCTGGTTGCCAGCTCCTCTATTTCTTTTTGATTAGAAAAATCCATGATCGAAAATTTAAAACTTTGCTCCAAATCAGTCGTTTCAAATTTCAATATATACTTAGAGTTCCATTCAAATAGTGATATTCGCATGGAATCGTGAGGAATTTCTTTGATAAAATGCATTAATCTTCGATGATTTTGATGCTTTGGATCACATCGCCCTCTCTAATTTGATCGATTACATCCAATCCTTCCACTACTTTCCCAAAACAAGTATGTTTACGATCTAAATGAGAGGTGTTGTTTCTTGAATGGCAAATGAAAAATTGAGAACCACCTGTATTGGGACCTCTATGCGCCATAGATAATACTCCACGATCATGGTATTGATTATTTCCAGTTAGTTCACAAGCAATGCTATAGCCTGGACCTCCTCCGCCGGTTCCATCGGGATCACCTCCTTGGACAACAAAATCAGGGATCACACGATGAAAAGTCAATCCATCATAAAATCCATTTTTAGAAAGGTCTGTAAAGTTTTTTACATGAATGGGTGCATCCTCTGTGTAAAATTCAATTTTCATTAACCCTTTATCGGTTAACATTTCTGCGTAAGCCATATTGATTTTTTATTTTATTAGGCTACAAAGATGCGAATGAATTTTGAATTATTTAAATTGAAAACAAATTCAGTATTTGTTTGATTATATAGCATGAAGCAATTTGTATTAGTTATTTTTTCCGCATTGATTCTTTTCGCCTGTGATTCAGAAGCAGAAAAAAAAGAAGCCACTCAATTTTTCCTTCGAGGAAATCAAAAATTTAAGGAAAAAGAATATTTCGAATCTATCAAATGGTATTCTGAAGCCATTTCTAAACAAAGTAAGTTTTCGGATGCTTATTATAATCGTGGTTTGGTGTACCAAAGCCTAGATAAAAATGATGAGGCCCTAGCCGATTTCCAAAAGGCGTTTGAATTAGATCCTCGTTTTTCGGCTGCGCTATCCAAGCAAACTGAGTTACTTCAAAATCTTCAAAAATTTGATTTAGCGCTCGAATCAGCCGCTAAATTGGTTAAAAATTTTCCGGATTCGTCTGCTTTTTGGTCTTTGCAAGGGGATATTTATTTACAAAAAACACAATACAATGATGCCTTAGCCTCTTATGAGCATGCTTTATTATTAAAACCTAATGCGGTGGAGACTTTGATCAATAAAGGAATTGTGTATCAGGAATTGGGCCAATTGGACCTATCAGAAGCTTCTTTTAAAGAAGCATTAGCTACAGGTAAATATAAAGACTTGATATACAATAATTTAGGATATTTAGAAATCCAAAGAAGGCAGTGGAAATTAGCTGAGCAGTGGATTAAAATGGCTTTGGACATTGATCCCAAAAATGAATTGTATTTAAAAAATTTAGATAAAATTGCCAAGCAATCAAGCGCGGAATAAATCCATATATTTTTTAAGCTCATCTGCATTTTTGATAGAATTTGTAAAAATTTCTACCAAGGCACCTTTTTGACTAGGTTTGAAAAATTGTTCCGAGATGACATTCCATTCTTCGAAATTCTTAGCGCTATGGTAATCGAGCCCTGCATCCAAACAGGTATTTTTAGCCGTAAAATTTTGTTGGGTTTCCATAAACTCATTAAGTTCTGGTAGTTCTTTGGCCCCTTCTAAGTTTCTGAAAATACCCCCGCCCCCATTATTAAAAACGATGATTCGCAGGTTTTTAGGCACGTATTGATTCCAAAGAGCATTTTTATCATACTGGAATGCCACATCTCCTAGAATGGAAATACATATTTTCGATGTTTTTTGGCTCGCACCTACCGCAGTACTTAAACAACCGTCAATTCCACTCGTTCCCCTGTTTGAAAATACTTCTGTTTGAGAAAAATGCGCGGCGGTCCAATTGACATACCTGATGGCTAAGGAATTGGCAATATGAACTTCAGCCCCCTCCATATTTTCAATTTGATTTATTAAATCATGGTAGATATGTAATTCGGTGAAATTTGATTGCTTAAAAAATGTTGTTTGAACACTGGCAACTTTTTGCGCCAACGGTTTCCAAGGGTTCGTATGTTGGCCAGGCCAAGTACATTCTTGCAAAAATTGAAGAGTATCCATCTGAATCACGTCTGTCAACGACTGAAAAGGATCAGGTCTTCCGATGGGATTTGGATGAATGAGAAAAGATTTGGCAGGTTTTGCACGCCTTAAAAATTGCTTAATTCGCTTAGAAACAAATGATTTCCCAAAATGGATATGTAAATCAGGCTTCAATGCAGGCCATAATTCTTCATTGGCCAAAACTAAATCATGATCACATTGACATGTCATAGGTAGATTGGCCGTAGCGTCCCCTATCACAGGTATACCCAATAAAGCTAATTGGCTGAAACAGTGATTTTCTAGTTCATTGAAAGGCCTTTGGCCTACGGTAATTAAGATGGATTTCGCCTTTTTAGTGTCAAAATAGGTGCTTAAATCAATGGGTTTGACATGAGTATCCTTGTCCAAACGCATTAAGTCATTCTCAGATAAAATGGGCAGACTACTTAAGGGCAAAGATTCTCCTTGATTCGGATAAAAGGGTTCAGAAATTGGGATATTAACATGAATGGGTCCTTGGGGTTCCGCGCAGGCTTGTTGGTATGCGCCCATTCCAACATTCAAGTAATATTCAGGCATCTGAAGCGAATCAGTTGGGAAATCAATGAATTGCTTCACATGTTTACCATATAATTCTTTTTGATAAATGGTTTGTCCATCCCATTGGCCGATCCATTCTGCCGGTCGGTCTGCGGTAAAGACCAACAAAGGTAATTCTTGGAAAAATGCTTCCACCACGGCCGGGGCAAAATTTAAACCGGCTGAACCTGAGGTGCAACAAAGAATCACGGGCTTTTTACTAGCAAGCACTAGGCCTAATCCAAAAAATCCTGCTGATCGCTCATCTGAGATGGAATAGCAATGGATTTTGGGATGTCTCGCTAAGGCCAACATCAGCGGTGCATTTCTGGAACCGGGACATATAACAGCCTCTTCAATCCCCATTTGGGATAGAATATCTACTAGTTCCACGATGCCTGCAGGAAATCCCATAGCAAAAAAAAGCCTCGTGAGAGGCTTTAAAAATTATCCAAGATATGTTTTTAGCGCTTTACTCCGGGAAGTATGACGCAGACGACGAATCGCCTTTTCTTTAATTTGTCTCACACGCTCTCGAGTTAAATTGAATTTCTCGCCAATTTCCTCTAGAGTCATTGCGTGTTCTCCATTTAATCCAAAATACAAAGTAACCACATCGGCTTCTCTTTGCGTAAGCGTCGACAAAGCTCTTTGAACTTCGCGGCGTAAGGAATCATTAATTAAACCAGAATCTGGTTTATCCTCTGAATCATTCTCCAATACGTCTAAAAGTGAATTTTCTTCACCTTGAACGAAGGGAGCATCCATGGATACGTGTCTTCCTGAGATTTTAAGTGTGTCGACTACTTCACCTGTTGAGATTTCTAACACTTCTGCTAATTCTTCTGGCGATGGCTCACGCTCAAATTTTTGTTCTAACTCAGAAAAAGTTTTTGAGATTTTGTTTAAAGAACCTACGCGGTTCAATGGAAGACGAACGATACGTGATTGTTCAGCTAGCGCTTGTAAAATAGATTGACGAATCCACCAAACGGCATAGGAGATAAATTTAAATCCACGTGTTTCATCAAATCTTTGTGCGGCTTTAATTAAACCTAGGTTTCCCTCATTAATTAAATCACCTAAACTAAGACCTTGATTTTGATATTGTTTGGCTACGGACACGACAAAACGTAAATTAGCCTTTGTTAAGCGCTCAAGAGACAATTGATCCCCTTCACGAATTTTTTGAGCTAGTATAACCTCCTCATCCGGAGTCAATAAATCTACTTTTCCGATTTCCTGCAAGTACTTGTCAAGCGATTGACTTTCCCTGTTGGTAATTTGTTTGCTAATTTTTAGCTGCCTCATAGTATGTTACAACGGATTAAATGGGTTTATTGTTTCCAATAAACCCATAAACTTGATATCTCTTTACTCAGATTTCTCTGAACTTTCTGGTTTTGGCAATAAAGCTTTCGCTGAAAGACGGAATTTACCAGTCTTTTTGTCCACCTCTACTAATTTAACCTTCACCTTATCCCCTTCTTTGAAAACACCATCCATGGTATCTATTCTATCCCAAGAAATCTCTGAGATATGCAATAATCCATCTTTTCCAGGAAGGAATTCAACGAAAGCGCCAAATGCTTGGATGTTCTTAACTTTTCCGTCGTAGATTTCGCCCACTTCAGGAATTGTTACTATACTTTTTACCATGCGAATCGCCATATCCATTGCAGCTCCGTTAGCTGAGAAGATACTTACATATCCCCCATCTTCTTTTTCTTCGATGGTTACGGTTGCACCCGATTGTTTTTGAATATCTTGAACCACTTTTCCACCAGGTCCGATCACCGCACCAATTTGCTCTTTCATGATTTTGATCACGGTAGCTCTTGGCGTTTGTGGCTTATAATCATCTCTAACGCTAGGAATAGCTTTTTTCATCTCATTTAAGATGTGAAGTCTACCTTCTCTCGCTTGAGATAATGCTTCTACTAAAACTTCATAGGATAAACCTTGAACTTTTATGTCCATTTGGCAAGCAGTGATACCATTTTCAGTACCTGTTACCTTAAAGTCCATATCACCCAAATGATCTTCATCACCTAAAATATCAGATAAAACAGCATATTTTCCAGTTTTAGGATCTGAAATTAAACCCATGGCAATTCCTGAAACAGGAGCCTTGATTTTAACACCCGCATCCATTAATGCTAATGTTCCAGCACAAACTGTTGCCATTGACGACGAACCATTTGATTCTAAAATATCTGATACCACACGTAATGTGTAAGGAAAATCTTCCATTTTAGGCAAAACTTTTTTGATTGCACGCATGGCTAGATTACCATGTCCTACTTCTCTACGTCCAACGCCTCTATTTGGCTTAACCTCTCCCGTTGAAAAACCCGGGAAATTATAATGCAACATAAACTTGTTATATCCTTGAGTCATGGCTTGATCAATAATCTGCTCATCCATTTTCGTTCCCAAAGTTACCGTAGTCAATGATTGTGTTTCCCCACGCGTGAAAACCGCTGATCCGTGTGGAGTAGGTAAATAATCCACTTCACAAGTAATTTGACGTATTTCGTTCAATTTACGACCATCTAAACGATAACGCTCTTGCAATACCAATTGGCGAGCCGCCTCTTTTTCGATGTCATGTAAATAAACCTTAGCTAATGAAAGATTTACAGTATGGTCTTCATTTAACGTTGAGATGTATTCATCTACAATCGCCTTAAATCCTGCTTTTCTTTCTTCTTTTTTAGGGTTCGCTAATTTAGCTACTGCCAAATATTTATCGAAATAGTTTTTCCACAATTCAGCACGCAATTCTTCATTGTGTGTTTCGTGGCTATACGTTCTCTTCTCAGTTTTACCACAAGCCACTGTTAATTCATTCAATGCTTGGCATTGAATTTTAATGGCATCATGGGCAATGCGAAGTGCCTCAATCATTTCAGACTCAGAGATTTCATCTCCTTCACCTTCTACCATTAAGATATCGTTCGCATTTGCGGCAACAATTAATTCTAAAGATGCACCAGCTAATTCACTGACACTTGGATTTACTTTATATTCTCCATTAATTTTAGCTACACGCACCTCAGAAATAGGTCCGTTAAATGGAATATCAGAAACCGCAAGTGCTGCTGCAGCCGCTAGGCCAACAAAAGCATCCGGTAAAACCTCAGAATCCGCTGAAATTAAATTGATCAATACCTGCACATCTGCATGGTAATCATCTGGAAATGTAGGACGTAATGCACGGTCTACTAAACGTGAAATTAGAATTTCATAATCAGACAGGCGCGCCTCTCTTTTAAGAAAACTACCTGGAATCCGTCCATTGGACGCAAATTTTTCTTGGTAATCAACAGATAATGGAAGGAAATCTACTCCTTCTTTGGCCTCTTTGTTGGCAACCACAGTGGCTAACAACATCATATTTCCTGAACGAATAACAACAGATCCATCCGCTTGCTTGGCTAATTTGCCAGTCTCAATTTGGATTTCCTTGCCATTAGGCATCGAAATATTTTTTTGAATAATGTTAAATGACATACGTTTGTGAATAAATTCTCACGCAACCTTGCGTGTAATAAGCTTTGTTTGTCGACGACAAATGTTGATAAATGGCAAATAAAACAGGGCTCCAATTAAATGGAACCCTGAATATATTATTTACGAATACCTAATTCTAAAATAATAGCACGATATCTTGAGATATCGGTACGAGTTAAGTAATCAAGTAAACGACGACGCTTACCTACCAATTTCAAAAGTCCTAAGCGTGTGCTATGGTCTTTTTTGTTCTTTTTAAGGTGCTCAGTCAAATAATTGATTCTGTACGTGAATAACGCAATTTGCGATTCAGAAGAACCAGTATCGATTTTTGACTTTGCTTTCCCTTTAGTTTCGAAAATCTCTTGTTTTTTCTCGGGTGACAAATACATCTTTTACCAGTTTTAAAGTTTTAAAAATTAATTCGCAAAAGTACAAAAAATGAATGTTATATGCAAGCGAAATTCTTGGCTCAAGATGAAACCCTTTTTTTATGTATCCAAGCTTTTAGTCTTTGCCAAGTAACTTGGTAGAAATCTGATTCAAAAAGCCTTGAGTCGTTTAAGGAAATACGCAGGAAATAAATACCTATGAGACCTAGAATTGTATTTGATGCCCATGCTCCTATTTGCAAGATCAATTTCCCTTCTTTCGCCATCTTATCTCCTTGTTGGGTTAAGATATACATCAAGATAAAAAAGGATACGGCCACAACCACTGGAATCCCAAATCCTCCTTTTTTAATGATGGCTCCTAGGGGTGCGCCGATTAAAAACATAACCAAAATTGTGAGAGCATTGGTAAATTTATGATGCCATTCCAGGTTTGTTTTTTTTAGCACAGTTTCTTTGTCATCTAAGCTCACTAAATTGGTTTGCCCGAAGGTCAACATATTTTGAGTTTGTTGGAGCGCGATGTCATATGGATTTTTATTAGGCTTTTTTAGTCCTTTAGCCAATCTCTTTTTGACCCATTTGGTATTTTCCAAAAACATCAATGATTGTGTCAGGGGCCTTTGATGATACATGAAGTTTGGGCCGGTAGATTTAGTAAAGCTACGTTTCATGGCATTAATGACACTATTCAAAGAATCTGAGTCGTCGGCAAGTTGCCAATTGTTCCGCATGATTTCGTGATGAGCAAACTGATTTTCTTCTGTTTTGTGTAGGTCAAAAGCGTCCAGGGACATCACTATTTTACTTTTTTTGAAGCTATGTAAAGCCATGTCGGTGGCATCCAAATTACTTCCTCGGTCTGCGTCTTCTAAATAATCCTTGCCATTAAAGAGCTCAAAAATCAAATATTTTTTCCCTAATATGGTGTACATCTGAGCTGAATCCGCGAGGGTTACATGCCGATTTCCATCATTGTGGGTGTGATCATAAATGATGAGCGATTTAAGTGTTTTGTTGTCAGGGTATTTTTTAGCTACTTTAATCGCATAGCCTGGAAGGTCTGTATAAAAAATTCCCTCTTTGATGTTTAAGGTAGTTTTGGTTGTCTTGATGTCATACAATAAACTCCAGCCTTTTAAATTTGCCCAAGGCAAGGCGACATTCGTAAACCAAAACATGAATATACTTAAGCAAACCGCTACGGCAAAAATGGGTCTGAGTATTCTGATAATCGAAATGCCTGCACTTTTTAAGGCTGTCAACTCAAAATTCTCGCCTAATTTCCCGAAGGTCATTAGGGAAGATAATAACATGGCCAAAGGCAATGCGAGTGGAATGGTGATTAGGGAGAAATAGAAAAAAAGCTCCACATAGACGGTGGTGCCTAAGTCTTTGCCAAATAAATCCGAAAAATAAAAAAGGACTAAGCGTAATAGAAATATAAAAATTACAACCAATAGGGTTAGAATAAATGGCCCCCAGAATGCCTTTAAAATTAATTTGTCAATTTTCTTTATCATTAACTGCCGACGATTTCTTTCAGTTTATCGGTTAAATAATCCCATAGTTCCGTGGCATCTTCATCACTTTTGAAGGTTGACGCGCTGTCATAGACTTTTAAGTAAGTGGCATTTGTCAACTCGCTCACGTCTAATTTTATTTCAATATAGGCTAATGCATCTCCCTTTTCAGGTTTATTGAATTCGAATTTGACAAATTTATTTTGTTTACTATGGGTCAAAGTGGCTAAATGATTTTCGTCATCCCAGAAAAAATTAAAAATATCTCCGTTTTTGATAGTAACTTTTTCTGCAAACCATTGTTGGAGTCCCGAAGCCGTGCTAATGTAAGGATAAAGTACTTTGGGTGAGGCTTTTACCTCGTATTCAAATTCAAAGTGCGGTTGATCTATGTTCATTACATTTATCGAGATAAGTATTTTTATTTCCTGTAAACAAAGGTATTATTTATACGTTAATTCCCAAATATGATTCAAAATTAATAAGTATTCATAAAATATTTGAGTTTCTTGAGGCTTTCAATTACCTTTGCATCCTGATTTGGCGGGGTAGCTCAGATGGTTAGAGCGTTGGATTCATAACCCAAAGGTCGGCAGTTCGATTCTGCTCCCCGCTACTTTAAAAAGGATGACCCAAGGTCATCCTTTTTTATTTTCTTATTTAATGATTAATTTAAAGTCCTTTAAGGTATGGATATGATTATAAAACCCTCATTTGATGAGATTTTCATGGATTTGGCACAAAATTTAGCGCTAAGATCTCATTGCACGAGAGCCCAGGTAGGTTGTGTATTGACGAAAGATACTCGGATCATCTCTATTGGCTATAATGGTCCTCCTTCCGGTACGCATAATTGCGATGAGGATTTTAAAGATGAAGGAGGTTGTCCAAAAGATTCGAAGGGTTCTTGCTCATTAGCTTTGCATGCGGAGCAAAACGCTATTTTATATGCGTCAAAAAATGGAGCAAGTATTGAAGGGTCCACGATCTACGTCACTTTGTCGCCCTGTATTTCTTGTGCACGGATTATTTACAGTATGAAAATCAAAAAGGTGATCTTTTTAAACTCATATGCGGCATACAAAGGCTTAGCCACCGACGAAGGCGTTGAATTTTTAAGAAAATTCGGGGTGGAAGTGGTTAAATATAATTAGGTAATAGGTATTTTTAGGTAATAGGTATTAGGTAAGAGGTAATAGTAAAAAAAAAATTTACCCATTAATGAATACCTAATCCCTATTACTTATTACCTGTTACCTCTTACTTATTACCTCTTACCTAATACCTATTACCTAAAAATACCTCTTACCTAATACCTCTTACCTAATACCTCTTACTTAATACCTATTACCTAATACCTATTACCTATTTTCAATGCTCCACTCCTCCATCGCCATGTACGTGGCCATGTGCGAGTTCATCAGCGGTAGCTTCTCTAATTTTCAAAACAGTTCCAGTAAACATTAAGTCTTTTTCGGCTAAAGGATGATTGAAATCCATCATCACATTTTCGGGTCCTACTGAAACAACCATTCCTTGCATTCTATTTCCTTGGTCATCCGTCATCGGGATGAAATTGCCTACTTGGAGGATATCGTCCGGATTTTGGCCATCTACTTGAAATATATTTTTTGGCAAGGAAATAATGGCATCGGGATCTACGTTGCCGTATGCATCTTCTGCTGAAATGGTAAAGTCAAACGTATCGTTTACTTTTAGATTCAGCAGGTTCGCTTCAAAAGCCTCAGGAAGACCACTAAGTCCATGAATAAAGACCATTGGCTCCTTGTCGTCCACGATTTCGACGACTTCGGCTTCTCCATTTTCACCTGGAAAAGCTAATTGATATGATATAAAAACGACTGAATTCGGTTTGATTTGCATGAGATTTGGAATATTTTTGGCAAACCTACGGGAATAATTTGACAATGAATCCATTTCAAATATAATTTTTGCCAATGCGCTCTTTTCATTAGATTTGCATGCCTGATTATCCTGGATTTCATATGCAAAAAACGACGACTGAAGTATTAAAAGATATTCACAAGAATGGCTTATCCCCTATTTATCTATTGCATGGGGATGAGCATTTTTTTATAGACCAATTAACGGATGCGTTCGAGGCGGGCATTCTTTCGGAAGATCAAAAAAGTTTCAACCAATTTATTTTGTATGGCAAGGATCAGACCATGGCTTCAGTGGTTTCCTATGCGCGCAGATTCCCTATGATGGCTGAAAAGCAGGTAATCATCGTAAAGGAGGCTATATTTTTAGAAGCATTGGCCAAAGGAAAAACAGATACGAAATCGGAAGGAAATTCAAAAGAAAAAGGAAATGAGGAGTGGAAGGCCTTTGAAGACTATTGTAAAAACCCCACTCCTTCTACGCTTTTGGTCTTTACGATTAAAAATTTACTGACAGATAAATCTAAGTTATTTCCTCCTTTGGCATCTCATGGGGTTATAGTGACCTCAAAAAAGATATCAGATGATAAGGTCGGTCTTTGGCTGAAGGATTATTTGGCCCAACATAATTTAAAGATTCAAACAGTTTCTTTGGAATTAATGGTGACCAATGTTGGTGCTGATTTACAAAGAATGGCGCATGAGGCGGATAAGTTGATTATTAATGTACCGGCAGGTTCCGAAGTGGGCATTGAGGAGGTGGAAAAGTATGTGGGCATTAGCCGTGAGTACAATTATTTTGAATTTCAAAAGGCCTTGATGCAACGAAATGTAGAAAAGGCGCAGAAAATTGCTTTTTATTTTGCTGAAAACAGTAAGCAAAACCCGATTGCACCTATGTTGATTATGCTATTCAATTTTTTCGCTAAAGTCCTTCAAACGCATGATATGGGTGCTGTTTCGGATGCAGAGATGGCAAAAGTTCTTGGCATAAACCCTTATTTTGTTCGTGATTATTTAACTGCAAAACGCAATTATCCTTTGGGGAAAGTTGTTCGGGTTATTGAGGCTATAAAAAATGCGGATTTGAAGATGAAGGGGGTTATAGGCCAACAAACCACGGATCGAGAGATTATATTGGATTTAAGTTTTGAGATTTTACATCTTTAATTAATTGGCAGATAGTCTTCTGTTTTGATATAACCCACATTTCCTTCGTAATAGCATAGGGTCCAAATATCCTTTTTATACCAATGGGTAACTCGATTTCCTTGGCTCATTATTTTTGCCACAGGCGCGGCTGAGGATGAAAATTCACGTAAATACACTTTGTTTTTTGTGATGATACCAAAGTTGAGAAAGGAAGGGAAATTGGCAAATAAATATATAAAAACGAGATAAAGGCTAAGTGAATAGAGGTATGCAGGGGCAGATTTTCTGTTTTTTTGTTTTTTATAGATAAGAATAATGGCCGCATACATGGCGATACTCAGCAGAAATCCCATGATGTAAGGAAAAAACGCAAAGTAAATCCATATTAATTGGTCTATAAAGTCTATCTCATATCCTCCTAATTGGTGCTTTTGGCTGATCTGATTTAATCGTTGGCTGATACTGGGTTTTGCATTTTCGGCTTGAATGCTGGAGAGATAATATATTTCGTTGGCCCAGTCATTTTTTTCTTTGGCGATGAAAGCCAATTTAAATTTAATATTTTCAATTTCTTTATAACGAGGATTATAAAATTGTAGGTAAATTTTTTCCGCTTCTAAAAGTTGGTTCGTTTTAAACAGCGAATCTGCTTTGCTGATTTGCTTTGTATCTATTTGGCAATTAGCGTTTTGCCAAATACCGAGATATAAAATGCAGGAAAATATAATTTTATTTAGATGGCTTGCTTGCATAATTCGAAAAACTATGATAGTTTTGCACCGCAATAAAGGTATTTATTTACTTTTTTGCAAACGAAGGCCAACCGTTGGTTGGACTTCCTTTCGGTTCCAGAGTGAACCAATTAATATACAAGCGTAAGCTTGATGATTCCGTAGCTCAGTTGGTAGAGCAATACACTTTTAATGTATGGGTCCTGGGTTCGAATCCCAGCGGGATCACCGCTTCAAATTAAAAACACTGTCTATTTCAATATAGATGGTGTTTTTTTTGATATATACACCAACGATTACTAAGTGTCTCCTTTTGAGCCTATTTTTTCAATTATTAAAGACAAAATTAATCATTCTTTATTAATGCTCTGTAAGTGCCCCCTTTTTCGGGCTTGGCGAAGGTGGCGATTTTCACCACAAATGTTGATATGGAGCACTGAACCGCCACTTTTGCCAAATCCGTGTTAGCGGTTCGTTGTGTTTTTCTTCATTACTATATTCCAAATTAAAATCGCTGAAAGTCCAGTTAATATAGCAAATAATTTCTCGAAGGTCGTTTTCGCAAAAATGTTTCCAATTGTATTTAGAACGAAAATTGCGAAGAAAGTCCACAAAATTACATTTATAACTTTGTCTGAGAATTTGTATTCTATAATGTTGTCTTTCATTAACAAAATAATTGATAAAAATATATTTATAAGAATTGATATTGTTTCAAAAACATACATTTCCGCATCATTTGTAAGTCTTCCACCCCAAGCTATGTCATAAGGAATAATTTTTAAAATAATACAAACATGAAAAAGGATTACAGCCAGCAGCAATCCTAAAAATGTCTTAATTGAGTATTTTGAAATAAAATTCATATTCAGTTTTTAATTACAGTTAAGCTCGGAAAATAGAGAAGTTGTCAATTTATTCATTTATCGTATGTCGTTTTTTACAATGACCGCTAACGGTTGCAAGCTAAATTCCCGTCTGGGTTTTGAAACTTTGTCTACCGAAATGTTTAAATAAAGATAAATGTTTATTTGACTTTTGC
>JBIKRO010000132.1:0-4504 GCA_044349095.1 Aquirufa sp.
TGTTTCATTGGTATACCCAGTAAATTGCCATTAACAGATAATTCTTCATAAATATCTGCAAGATCGAAAATGCTGCCTTCTTTATACCTTTCAAAATCTTTTTTAGTCAAAACCCCAAGCCCGTAATCTATATATTGCATTTTAGGATCCTTATTTTTTTTTGAATAAAGTGTAACTTTACCTTCTTTAAAGACCACATTGCTACTATCCCATTTGTTTTGATTCTTAAAAACCGTCATCAATGCAGTTTTTTCATTCAGGCGATTCGCTTCAAAAAATAAGCTTACTTCTTTATACTCAATATCAAGATATGAGTCTCCATATGTAACAAAGAAATCATTAGGAAGTAAATCCATAACATTTCTTATTGCTCCACCTGTACCTAATAATTTATCACCATCATAATAGAAGTTAATATTCATAGAATCAACAAATTCGCTACCTAAAACAATGTCCTCAACCATTTTACCAAGATAGCCCAAACAAAAATGAACATCGTTAATTCCTCTTCTCTTAAATAAGTCCAACTGATGCAATACAAAAGGAATATTATTAATAGAAATTAACGCCTTGGGAATGGTTTCAGTTATTGGCCTCAATCTTGTAGCAAGACCTCCCGCTAAAACAATAATAGGTAACATTTAAGATAAAATTACTTTTGTGCCTTCATAATCAAATTTGAACCTAACTTCTTCTAGCCCAGCCCTATTCATAACATGCCTTAATTTATTTCTATCTTCAGCATAAAATAAAAGAAAACCTCCGCCTCCAGCGCCTACTAGTTTTCCACCTACAGCTCCATTTTTAAAACCTAATTCATACCATTCATCAATTTGTGGATTACTCATTCCTCCTGATCGTTTCTTCTTATGCTCCCAATGCTCATGCATCAACGCACCAAAATCTACGACTGCTCCTTTTTCTAACAATTCTTTACTTCTATATCCTAGTTCTTTCACATAATTCAAATTCGCTAGCATGTCAGCATTATTGGATTGTGATTTATCTTTTTGATCTTTCAATATCGAACCAGCACTTCTAGAAAACCCAGTAAAAAAGAGTACTAGATTATCTTCCAAATCAAATAATGTATCATCAGAAATATTTAGAGGTTTAGCAATAACAGTATCATCTTTGCAAAAATCAAAGCAAGTAATCCCACCAAAAGCAGCAATATATTGATCTTGTTTACCAATAGGCTCGCCCAATTTATTAATTTCGATATCACATGCAAGTTCAGCAATTTCTGCAGTATGTAATATTTTTTTCTCGTGTGTACTTAATGCCTTTACTAAAGCGGTAGTAAAACTCCCCGAAGAGCCTAGTCCTGTTCCAGAAGGAATATCTGCTAATGTAGTAATTTCAATTTGTGGTGCATCAGCATTAATTATAATTTTAAGCGATTCTCTTATTATAGGATGTTGAACCTCCTTTATATCATTAACATGCTCTATCCTTGAATATTTCAAATATACACCAGGAGAAAATGGTCTTGTTACAGTTACATAAACATACTTATCTATCGCTGCCGAAATTAAAAATCCACCATTTTCTCTATAGTATGATGGCAAATCGGTGCCACCACCGCCTAAAGTAATTCTTAGTGGACTACGTGTTATAATCATACCCTGAATCTTTATATATTTTATTAATTATTTTAAGATTTTCTATAGCATCTTGCAAACCTGGTTTAGAAGGGATATTAGCTTCAATATCATTCAAGAATTCACTAAATTCATACTCCCAAGAATCATCAGCCATTGGATATTCCCAAATCATAGTTTCAGGGGGCCCCATTTCAGGTGCCATTTTATAATAGGCTATTCTTTCTACTCCATAACTCCCCCCTAATCCATTAATATCTAACTTGCCGTATTTTCCATAAATCTCAAAACTAAACAAATTCTTCCACTCAGTACAACTTGCTTGTAAAAATGCAGTTTGTCCTTTTTCAGTAGTCAAAGTTAGAAACGAATTATCATCAACTGGCATATCCCAAAAATAGTTTTTTGCAAAACCCTCTACTTTGCTAAAATTTCCCAAAAACATTCTAGAAAGGTCAATTAAATGTGATCCTTGATCAATTAATTCTCCGCCCCCAGAAATTGCCGGATTAGCCCTCCACTCTTTATTATATCCAACTCGTCCACCATGTCCATATCGAGCACGAATAAAATACAGTTCACCTAAATCTCCAGTCTTAATAATTTCATTTGCCTTTCTAAATGCACGATGGTATCTATGATTAAACCCAATTCTAACATTGCATTTATTTTCTTTTGCTAATATTTCAATATCAACTAATTCTTCAGCAAATCGACCAGCAGGTTTTTCAACTAAAACATGCCTTCCCACTAAAACTGCTTGTTTAATTATTTCTGGAAGTTGATTATGAGGTGTACATATAATAACTATATCTGAATTTATATTATTTAGTAATTCGTTGCTGTTTGTGTAAAATGGAATATAGCCAAAAGTTTTAGAAAAATTTTCTGCTTTTTGAATATCCACATCAGCACACCCAACTAGCTTAGCATTTAATAACGCTTTTGCACGTTTAAAGCCAATAAGCCCACAACCAATTATTACTACATTCATATAATTATTTTAATGGCCAATTCATTCCTCTATCCTCCGGAATTATTCTTTTTAAAGTATAAATATCTGATTTCATTAAATCCTCTTTATGTAGTTTGAAATCCTGCCATGGATCCCAAATAGCACTTATCAATTTACCTGTAATGCCATCACTTTCTTTATTAGATAAAAAAACACATAAATCAATTGCATTTTCTTTATTGTCACCTTCAGATAGTACTTTTTTAGCCGAATCCAACTCTTTTAAATTACTAATATTTTTCTTAAATTTAATAACTTGTTTTATCATTTTAGTAGCCATAACTCCTGGTGCTATTGCATTAACTTTAATTTTTGTTTTTGAAAGTTCATCAGCTAAAATTTCAGTATATCTGACTAATGCTGTTTTAGAAATTGCATAACTTGAAAAATCGGGTCTACTTGAAGTGCTACCACCGCCTGATATATTTATAATACTCCCTGAATTATTTTTCAACATAAATGGCAAAATAGTATTTGTCAAAATCATTGTACTATAGAAATTCGTGTTAAACGTTTTTTGCCATACTTTAAATTTATTTTCCCAGCTTTTGCCAATGGGGCCTTGAATAGCTGCACAGTTTATTAAAATATCGATTATAGCAATATTATTTAATTCTTTATTTATAACTTTTTTTATCAAATCAAGATTTGAAAGATCTAATTTTATGGTAACTATAAATTGACTAGATATTTTATTTTTTGTCAATTTATTTTTTAAACTATTTAATTTATCAATACTTCTTCCTATTAATAATAAATTTGCCCCTTCTTGAAAAAATTTAAGAGCTAATGCACTTCCAAAACCACCTGTCGCTCCGGAAATTACTACGTTTTTATTTTTAAATTCCAATTGAAAAAATTTAATTCTTAAACAACCATGGATTATTTTGTAAATACTGAATTGTTTTAATGATTCCCTCTTTAATTGTATATTTTGGTTTCCATCCAAGATTTATTATTTTCTTGGTGTCTAAAAAAATAAAAGGGTTATCTCCAATCCAACCCCTTTCGGTTCCAGTATAAGATAATAAAGGTTTTAATTTTAAATACTCACTAATCCAACCAATACTATCATTTACTTCACAATATTCATCTGTACCTAAATTATATATATTTACTTTATCATTTGAATTTTCAATTGCAACCATAATTGCATCTATACAATCTCCAACATATAAATATGATTTTCTTTGCTTACCATTGCCTAAAACTGACAATTTTGTAGGATCTTTAAGCAATTGGTTATAAAAATCATAAACATGACCATGGGAATATCTTTCTCCTAAAATTGAAACAAATCTAAAAATCCAAACTTGAAAATTAAACCCCTCAGCAAACGCTGATAATAATGATTCGCCAGCTAATTTAGAAGCCCCATAGAATGATGTTTGTATAGGAAATGGTGCATCTTCAGGCGTAGGAATAACCTTTGCCTCTCCATATACTGAACCAGTAGATGAGAAAGCAATTTTTTTGATATTATTAGACCTCATAGCTTCTAAAACATTGAAAGTTCCGATTGTATTTTGCTTTAGGTCTTTATCTACATGCTCAGTTCCAAAGCGAACATCAGCATTTGCTGCTAGATGAAAAACAAAATCACATCCTTGCATCGCATTCGTTAAATGATCTAATTCTAGTAAATCGCCACGAATTATTTTGAAAATATTTTTATTTAATGCTATTTCAAGAAATTTATCCTGACCTGTTGAAAAATTATCATAACCTACTACCGTATGCCCATTATCCAATAATGTATCGATAAGATTGCTTCCTATAAACCCTGCCGCACCTGTAACAAAACAATTCATTCTTATTTTTTTTATTAACCGAATATCCCCTGCTATTTAATATCTACTTTTATTGTCATTTCGCGTTTATACCA
>JBIKRO010000133.1:0-4486 GCA_044349095.1 Aquirufa sp.
CTGGTAGATTCGAGGTATCTTGAAATGCATTGATGGCCCAAGCATCTTGTGCATCACTTTCTCGACCGACAAAATTCCACAGTAAATAGCGCATGTACATATGCCCCATTTGATGACTAAACATAAACCTAAGGTTATCGCCAAAACTTGGTTTTTGACCCGCAGGAATTCCTAACATGTCTTGGTATAACTGAATATGTTGGCCCGAATTACTCCATACACGCGGCAAAAGCATTTGTTGGTCCTTCTGATACACATATTCTGGCTTATTCGTATACACCACATATTTGCCATCCTTCATCTTGTAAACAGGTTCCCCCTGCTTAAACTCCTCAATTTGTGCCGTATAAATAGGGCCATATAATAAAGAACGTGATCCATATTGCTCTCTTTTTAAATATTTCAAAAAGTTCAAAATGTTACTTGGATCATTCTCATTGATCGGCGGATTATATCCCGAGCGAACTAAAGCAACTGTATACGTTGAGTAGCCAATTAATAAAAATACTAACGAAAATAAAGCGACATTAAGCACCACATTTTGTTTCTTATAAGAATATCGGATGCCAAAAACGATGGCCAAAATCAATAGAACTAAGAAAAACAAAGCACCACTTCCATAGGAGAAACCAAGTGAATTGACAAATTGCAATTCAAACCAAAAAGCTAATGAAGGAAGTCCAGGAATTACACCCGAATTTATAATGCCTAAAATTAAAAGGCCGATCAACATGGCAATAAAGCCTCCTTTATAGGTGGGTTTAGCTTCTTTTTTGAAATAATACAAAATGGCCAAGGCAGGCAAAGTAACCAAGTTTAATAAGTGAACTCCGATGGAAAGACCCACTAAGTAGACAATGAAAAGAATCCAACGGTTAGCTTCCGCTTCATCTTCCACGAGCTCCCATTTGAATGCCGCCCAAACGACAATCGCCGTGAAAAAAGAGGACATCGCATACACCTCTGCTTCCACCGCAGAGAACCAAAAACTATCTGAAAAAGTATACACCAAAGCGCCAATAAATCCAGATAACAAGAGAATGATGCTTTCCGACTTAGTTAACGAATCAAAAGTTTTGTTTAAAATCTTACGTCCAATTAGGACAATAGTCCAATGCAAAAACAAAATGGTTAAAGCACTTGACACCACGGACATCATATTCACCCAAAAAGCCACTCGGCTAACGTCACCTAGGGCCAACAAAGAAAACATGCGGCCTATTAATAAAAAGAGTGGAGCCCCTGGAGGATGTGGAACTTGTAACTTATAGGCACAGGCAATAAACTCGCCGCAATCCCAAAAGGATGCTGTGGGCTCAACGGTCAATGTATACGTGACCATGGCAATCAGAAAAACAAGCCAACCCGTTAGGTTATTAATTCGGTGAAAATTCAGCATAAATCGAAAATTAAATCAAAATTAGACATTTTGCCTTTTAGTTTTCCGGCAAAAAAGTTAAAAAAGGTTAATATCATTTCTAAGAAAATTGCTTCAAAAAACGAACATCATTTTCGGTAAATAAGCGTAAATCTTTAATTTGATATTTAAGCATAGTAATTCTTTCAATGCCCATTCCAAACGCAAATCCGTTGTATTTAGTAGAATCAATACCTACATTTTCTAAGACATTAGGATCTACCATACCCGCCCCAGCAATTTCAACCCAGCCTGCTTGCTTACAAACATTACATCCTTCGCCTTTACAAAGCAAACAAGTAATGTCCATTTCAGCGCTAGGTTCAGTAAAAGGAAAATAGGACGGACGGAAACGCACTTTTGTATCTTTTCCAAACATCTCCTTGGCAAAGTGGTATAAAGTATCTTTTAAATCTTTAAAACTCACATTTTCATCTACATACAAGCCTTCGACTTGGTGAAACAAACAATGAGCTCTAGCAGAAATAGCCTCATTTCTAAACACTCTACCTGGCATCACAGAACGAATGGGGGGCTTTTGATGTTGCATCAACCGAATTTGAACATTGGATGTATGTGTCCTTAATAACACGTCATCTTGAATTTCGCCGGCTCCCTTTTCAATAAAAAAAGTGTCTTGCATTTCCCTTGCCGGGTGATTGGCAGGAAAATTCAATGCGGTAAAATTATAAAAGTCGGTTTCAATCTCGGGTCCATCAGAAACTGAAAAACCCATTCGATTAAATATTTCTAAAATTCTAGCCCTAACCATGGTCAAGGGATGTAAACTTCCTTGGGAAATAGGATCTGAAATCGTTAAATCATCGGGGGATTTTACGTCAGCTTGGGTATTGGAGAAATTTTCTTGGGCTTCAGCAAATTTGGTTTCAGCTAAATTTTTTAAGCCATTCAAGGTTTGTCCAACTTCCCTTCTGTTTTCCGCAGGTACATTTTTCAATTGGTCAAAAAGTGAAGCTAATCGACCTTTTCTACCCACAAAATCAATCCTAAAACTATCTAAATCCGACTCATTCGAAATAATGAAAGCATTAATTTCATCTTGAATCTTTTTAATTTCCTCTTGCATCATCAAATTCAATGTATTAATCTAAAAAATTTTATACCCCAAAGTAACCTGATACAGGTTCAATTTAGGCGAAAAAGTTATTCCTGTAGGAATGGGTAAGGTGTTAGTTAGTTGGCTTAAATTACCTTCATATCGAACATCTAACGTAAAGCCTAATAAGTCGATACCGCCCCCAACTTGATAGGAAAATGAGGTTTTAGCTGCTATTTCAGCTGTTGTTCCTGTATACTTTGTCGTGACAAGATTAATTAAATCATTTAATTCGGTATCCGTTTTTAGTGTGTATGATGCCACTGAACCCGCCATGACATGAAAAATTTTCCAACGAAAACCCAACAAAACAGGAACATCAATATTCGTAAACGTAAATTGTTTAGTTTGACTTAATCCTGGAACATAAATTGAACCTCCTTTGGTAGAAACTAAAACCTCGGGCTCTATAAATATTTTCCTGCCTAATCGGGCATAAATACCACCAACGTAACTTTGCTTGGTATCCAAACTAGCTTGCAATTGATTTTTAATAACAGCGCCGTTCAAGGTAACCAATCCATCCGTTTCAAGTCTAGCTAAATTAACACCTCCTTTAATCCCGATTCGAAAAAAACTGCCAGTAGCCATTTTGGCTGGCATTAGAAATTGAGCCTTTACTGATGTAGTAAAAATCAGAAATCCAAAGAAAATAACAAATCGAAGTCGATTAAAAAGCATATAATAAAATAGAAAAATCAATTAGCTTGTAAAATTATCCTTTTTCAACCGAAAAAAAAGAAAAAACCAAATCAAAGCGTAATTTTGAATTATAAAAAATGAATCGTGGCTAAAGCTAAAACTTCCTTCTTTTGTCAATCTTGTGGACATTCAACCCCTAAATGGCTTGGGAAATGTCCTTCATGTGAAGAATGGAATACTTTTGTAGAAGAATTGATCGAAACAAACACTCATCCAGCCGAAGTTTGGAAGGATAAGTCTAGAACTAAATCGCAGGTAAAACCTAAGTTGCTAGCCGAGGTGACTTTCGAGAACACACCAAAATTAATTTGTTCAGATCCTGAATTTAATCGTGTATTAGGCGGTGGAATTGTACCGGGTAGCTTAGTACTTATTGGCGGAGAACCTGGGATTGGTAAATCAACATTATTACTACAAGTTGCGCTTTCCTTACAAGGCCCCAAAGTTTTATATGTCACAGGAGAAGAGTCGGAGCAACAAATTAAATTACGGGCCGATCGATTAAGCACTAAACCTGCTAATTTATATATTTTAACGGAGACCAATACCCAGCAAATTTTTAAGCATTTAATCGAATTAGAGCCTGATTTAATCATTATTGATTCCATACAAACCTTATATTCCGACCAAATCGAGTCAGGTCCTGGCAGTGTTTCTCAAATCAGAGAATGTGCCTTAGAACTCATGCGCTTTGCAAAAGAAAGTGCCACACCCATATTTTTAGTGGGGCATATCACCAAGGAAGGCTCTATCGCGGGTCCAAAAGTATTAGAACATTTAGTAGACACCGTTTTACAATTTGAGGGGGACCGCCATTTAATTTACCGCATACTGAGAACCACCAAAAATAGGTTTGGAAGTACGTCCGAATTAGGAATTTATGAAATGCTAGGCTCTGGCTTGAGGCCAGTGACCAATCCATCGGAAATATTATTATCCCAGCGGGATGAAGCATCTTCCGGAATCGCTATCGGAACATTGCTAGAAGGTAATAGACCCTTGTTGGTGGAAATTCAATCCTTAGTCACGACGTCCAACTATGGAATGGCTCAACGCACCGCGACAGGTTATGATTCCAAACGCCTCAATATGTTGCTAGCCGTTTTAGAAAAAAGAGGTGGGTATAAGCTAGGCACGCAAGATGTGTTTCTAAATATTACCGGAGGAATTCGGGTAGATGATCCGGCTTTAGACCTTGCCACCTGCATGTCAATCGTCTCATCTTACGAAGACAAAATCATTGATTCTTC
>JBIKRO010000116.1:0-6279 GCA_044349095.1 Aquirufa sp.
CTGTATTTGAGCCTATTTCTACATTATGAGCTATTTGTACTAAATTGTCAATTTTAACTCCTTTTCTGATGATCGTTGATCCCATCGTGGCTCGGTCAATCGTCGTATTTGAACCAATGGACACATCATCCTCAATCACTACATTTCCTAATTGGGGTATTGATTTAAATGTTCCATCCCCTTGTGGCGCATGGCCAAAACCATCTGAGCCAATAACTGAATTGGCATGTATAACGACATTATTGCCAATAATACAATCTTTATAAATGACCACACCTGGGTATATCGTGCAATCGCAACCAATGATTACGTTTTTGCCAATACTAACTCGATCATAAATTTGTGAATTTTTTCCTATTTGGCTTCCTGTGTCAACCTGCGTGAATCGCCCCACAAAAACATTTTCCGAAATTTGTGCATTGTCAGCTATAAAACTGGGTACTTGGATACCTGTTTCCCTTTTTTGGATAAATTCTTGGTATTTCTGCAATAAAATAGTAAAGGCTAAATATGGATCCGAAACACGTATTAATGCAGTTTTGACCGGTTTTTTCAAAGTAAGATCTTTCGAAACGATGACTGCTGACGCATCAGTTTGATATAAAAAAGATTCGTATTTGGGATTAGAAAGAAATGAGATGCTTCCTGATTTTCCTTCTTCTATTTTATCGAAATTACTAATTAATGTAGCGCCATTGCCATTTACTGTACCTTCAATTAAATCAGCTATTTGGTCAACAGTAAATTTCATGTCTTAAATATATGGTGGCAATTAGGTATTAAAAAATAATTTAGCTCAATTCTCCTTGCAAATATACGCTCTTTGGACAACAAAAATAGTATTTTTTCACAATCTTACTCAAGGCTTGGATGGTCGGTAAGTCGGATGCAAGCATTAACTCGACGACTTGCCCTTGTTTATCGACCATTTTGATTGTATTGTCGCCTTGCACATACGCCGCATTGCTTGTGGAACCCTCTACGACAAAATATGAAAGTTCCTCAAAACCGATGCCTAAACTTTCCTGAATCTTGCTCTCTATTTCTGTTATTTTCGACTTTGGTAATGGTTGGGTGCCCAATTTACATTTGAATAACTTCCTCGTTAAAAATGATTCACACAAATGCCTAAGGATTTTATCCTTTTCATTTTTCCAATCTTTTAATGCGGCCCAAATATCATGATCATCTAAGTCGGTAAATGCGAGTAAAAGCTTTTCATTATTGGCAAACTCATCCCAAGTATAAGTTCTACTTAAAAATACAAATAGAGGCTTAGAACAATTCAATTTTGTCCCCTGTGCCATTAAATCCTTTGCTCTTCTTAATATTTGAATTAACATCGTCTCAGCTGCAATAGCCGTTTTATGGAGATAGACTTGCCAATACATGAGTCTACGAGCCATTAAGAAGTTTTCTATGGAATAAATACCCTTTTCTTCTAAAACGAGTTGCTCATTTTTCAAATCCAGCATACTTAATAACCTTTCAGAGCCAATGAACCCTTCTCTTACCCCCGTGTAAAATGAATCTCTACTCAAATAATCCAATCGATCCACATCTAATTGGCTTGAAATTAATTGGTGAAAAAACGGTCGATGGTAGCGATTATTGAACATTTCAATGGCCAAAGACAATCGACCCTTAAAATGCTCATTCAATTTTTTCATAAGTAGATTGGAGACCTCCTCATGTTTTACTTCATTTAAAATGGTATTTTCTAATACATGTGAAAACGGTCCATGACCAATATCATGTAACAAAATAGCTATTTCAGCAGCTTCTTGTTCAGCCTCCGTAATACTATAGCCTTTTGCTTTTAAATTATTTAATGCTTGGTCCATCAAATGCATAGCTCCTAATGCATGATGAAAACGGGTATGATGTGCCCCTGGATAAACAAATTCAGCTAAACCTAATTGTTTAATTCGCTTAAGTCTTTGGAAAAACGGATGGTCAATTAACTCCAATATCAGTGGATTATTAATTTTAATAAATCCATAAATAGGGTCATTAATTATTTTTGTTGGAAACATAGCGTGGTCCACAGGTTTTATACCAAAATGTATTTAACGATAAACAAATGTAAGATTTATCTTTTCTATTCGAAAATAAGAGAATTCAATCTTTTAAATCTTAAAATATTTAATCAAATGTAGTTAGAAAGGCAATAATTACTTAATTTTGCAACACATTAGTTTAATCTAATGTGGACTTGTAGCTCAGCTGGTTAGAGCACCTGACTCATAATCAGGGGGTCCATGGTTCGAGCCCATGCTGGTCCACTTTATTAAAAATAAAGCACTTACGTCATTTGTAAGTGCTTTATTTTTTGAAATAAAATCAGGGAAACTAATTAAAGCTCTTTAATTTCAGATACGACTTTTGCAATAGTTTGTTTAGCATCTCCAAATAGCATAAGGCAATTCGGGTAACCAAACAATTCATTTTCTACTCCAGCATAGCCTTTTCCCATACTTCGTTTGCTAACTATAATGGTTCTTGCCTTGTAGGCATTCAATATTGGCATTCCAAAAATTGGACTTTGAGGATTGGTTTCTGCCGCTGGATTAACTACATCATTTGCTCCCACAATAAAGACCAAATCAGTATTTGAAAATTCATTATTTATTTCATCCATCTCAATTAATTTGTCATATGATATATTAGCCTCAGCTAATAATACATTCATATGGCCCGGCATTCTACCCGCAACAGGATGTATGGCAAATTTAAAACTGATATTTCTTTTTTCACATTGCTCCATCAGTTCTCTAATAACGTGTTGAGCTTGCGCTACGGCCATTCCATATCCTGGAACTACGATAACCGATGATGCGCCGTCAAATAACATGGCAGCTTCCTCTACGCCAACTTCCTTGACAATAATGGAAGGTCCTTCCGTTTGTTCGCCAGCTACCGTTTGACCAAATCCACCTAAAAGGACATTGACCAAAGATCTATTCATGGCTTTACACATGATTTGAGTTAATATAATTCCGGATGCTCCTACTAGTGCACCTGCGACAATTAATACATTATTATTTAAAATGAAACCTGTGGTGCAAGCGGCCATTCCAGAATATGAATTTAATAAGGAAATCACTACTGGCATGTCTGCTCCACCAATCGGGATGACCGTTAATATGCCAAGTAATAATGATATCAAAACTAAAACAATCATAAAATTTATGTCCGTTGGATTCATCCAGGTAGCCACTGAAGCCAGTATAAATGATATCAACATGACTAAATTTAGCGGATGCTGACCCTTAAAAGTGATAGGACTTCCTGTAATTCGACCATTTAATTTCAAAAAAGCCACCATTGAGCCGGTAAAGGTGATACCGCCGATAAATACACTTAGTATAATGCTGACTAAAATTATGATATCAATGTTTGCAGCCGTTATTTGACTTTTTAACCAATAATCTGAAATGGCTACTGCTACGGAAGCCAGTCCTCCAAATCCATTGAATAGTGCCACCATTTCTGGGATTTGAGTCATCTCCACCTTGTAAGCATAATAAAGGCCTATCAGTGAACCAATAAGGATACAGATAAAAATTTCTACCATGGAAATGACCTCAATTTGCATTAAAGTAGCTATTATGGCGATGAGCATTCCTACTGAAGAAAGTAAATTTCCCGCCCGCGCATCTTTCGTTTTATTCATCATTTTAATCCCAATGATGAAAAGAACAGAAGAAAATAAATACAGAAGTTGGATTGTTATATTCATTTTTTTATTTCTTGAACATTTTAAGCATTCGGTCCGTCACTGCATAGCCGCCAACTACATTTATGGTGGCTAATATAAGTGCGATCATACCCATCCACTTACTTAATGTTGTATATCCTAATTCATTACAAGCCAGTAATGCGCCTACAATGGTAATTCCAGATATGGCATTGGAACCTGACATGAGGGGAGTATGTAGCGTAGGGGGTACCTTAGCAATTAATTCGAAACCTAGGTAACTAGCCAAAACTAGCACGTAAATTAAAATAATGAGTGAGTCAATAGACATAATGAATTATTTAAAATTATTTTAAAATTGATGCGGTAAATTCATGCACTAATTTACCTTGGTGAGTAATAAGTGACCCTTTAGTGATTTCTTCTTCCATTTCCCAAAGAAAATTTTCAGGGGTGGCCAAATGTAAAATTAATGCACTGATGTTAGTGGCATATAATTGACTAGCATTGGTTGATAATAATGAAGGAAGATTAGCAACACCAATTAAGGTAACGCCATGTTTAACGACTGTTTGGTTTATTTCAGAAAGGGCACAATTTCCTCCTGACTCGACGGCTAAATCGACAATCACTGAACCCATTTTCATGGATTTGACCATTTCTTCTGTGACTAAAATTGGAGCTTTTTTTCCTATGACAAGGGCCGTCGTGATCACAATATCAGCATCCTTTATTTTATCCTCGATTAATTTTTTCTGTTTTGCTAAAAATTTAGCCGATATCTCACTCGCGTATCCACCTTCTACTTTCACCTGATCAACTCCTTCCACACTCAAAAAACGTCCTCCCAAGGATTCTACTTGTTCTTTTGTCTCAGGTCGCACATCACTTACTTCTACTACAGCTCCCAATCTTTTAGCCGTGGCAATAGCTTGCAAGCCAGCCACACCAGCGCCAAAAATCAGCACCTTCGATGGAGTAATTGTTCCTGCGGCTGTCATCATCAAAGGAAAAATTTTCCCCAATGCATTCGCTCCTAATAAAACAGCTTTATATCCAGCTAGGTTGGCCTGCGAACTTAAAGCATCCATTTTCTGAGCCCTTGAAATCCTAGGTACCGCATCCATCGAAAATGCGCTGATATTTTTTGATTTTAAAGCGTTGACCAAATCTGCCTGCGTGTAGGCATAAAGAAATGAAATACAAACAGTTTCTGATTTCATCTGATTTACCTCAAGAATGGTAAATGGATTGACTTTTACCAGAATTTTTGCTTCGTATATTTCATGGGCTTCAACTATTTTTGCACCCGAATCTTTAAAATTTAAATCCGAAAATGCGGAAGATAATCCTGCACCAGTTTCTATTATAACTTGAAAACCTTTTTTGATGAGTAGCTTTACGATATCTGGCGTCAATGCCACTCTTTTTTCGAACTCCTTTGATTCTTTTAGTACGCCAATTAGCATTTTTTAAATAAATTAAATGAATTTTTACATTTCAAAAGTATTAAAAACTTATCCTAATTAAAAATATAGGTTTATTAAATTGTTCATTTATTCAATGGTAGCATATTATGGTAAGGCCAATGCTACATAAGAATTCCCTTTGGGTGTTCCTAACTTGGTTCCTCCGCACGCCATAACAACATATTGTTTCCCATTGGCCATATAGGTGGATGGAGTAGCAAATGCAGCCGCAGGCAAAAGATATTCGAAGAGTAGTTTTCCATTGGACCGATCAAAGGCTCTGAATTTTCCGTCTTTCGTCGACGCGATCAATAACAATCCATTTTGGGTAATTATAGGCCCGCCATAATTTTCAGCTCCTGTATTATTTATTCCTTTTTTAGCCAAAATAGGTTCATCACCAAAAGGTATTTTCCATAGGTATTTACCTGTATTTAAGTCGATCGCATTTAAAGTTCCCCAAGGTGGACTGATTCCTGCCATCCCCTCCGCATCTAAAAATTTATTATATCCAGTCATTTTGTAAGGTGGAAGATTTTTAGATTTTAAATCTTGAACACTTACAATTTCTTTGGGTGCTTCTTTAAATAAGAAGGCCAATAAATTTGATTTTTCTGTAGCGGTCAGTTGCCCAAATCCAGGCATCATCCCTTTGCCTTGAGTGACGATTTCGCTGACAAATGTCTTCTTTCTTCTTTGGTGAATGGTATTCAATTCAGGGAAACCACTTTTGATATTTCCTTGTAATTCCGCACCATGGCAGGATTTACAATAAGTTTTATACACGTTTTCTCCTGTCGCTTTTAGGTTAGTGGCAGCTGATTCCATCGTTGAAATCCAGCCCATTTCGTTTGAATTAATGTAAATGATCCCTTTTTCAGGGTCCGCACCAGCTCCACCCCATTCGCCCCCTCCGTCAAAACCAGGTAGTATTAAGGTTCCCTTTTTTGAAGGCGCTGCATACCAATTTTTATCTATGGATTTTAGTGTTTGTTTTAGTTGGTCTATGTTTTGCGAATAAGGATTGACGTCTTCGCTTGATAATTCATTTGATTGTATAGCATAAGGTTTAGGTAAGGTAGGCACCGGTTGGGTAGGCCAAGCGCTTTC
>JBIKRO010000102.1:0-8730 GCA_044349095.1 Aquirufa sp.
TTTCTGCAGAAAATTCAGATTTTGGTACTTTTTTTTCAATGATCGGAAAAAGAGGTTTTCCACTTACTCGATCGAAAACAAACACATAACCTTGTTTGGTGATTTGTGCTACGGCATCTATTTTCTTCCCATTTTTAATGACGGTAATCAAATTAGGTGGGGCGGGAAGGTCACGATCCCATATATCATGATGTGTAGTTTGAAAATGCCAAAGCCTCTTTCCAGTATTCGCATCTAAGGCCAAAAGGCAATTGGCAAATAAATTTTGCCCCTTGCGATTACCACCCCAGAAATCATATCCTGCAGATCCGGTCGGTACAAATATGATTCCTCTTTTTTCGTCGACGGCCATTCCTGCCCAATTATTTGCGGCACCTACATACTCATTTTTATAGGCGTCTTTGGGCCAAGTGGAATATCCGAATTCACTGGGATAGGGGATCGTATGGAAAGTCCAGGCAATTTTCCCTGTGATCACATCGAATGCTCTCACATCGCCTGGGGCAGCGTCTGCACCTTCGGATAATCTAACGGGCATGATGATTAAGTTTTTATAAATCGTTCCAGGTGTATTGGATATGATGAATTTATTTTGGGCAATTTTGGGTAATCCTTCATGCAAATCCACTTTTCCAGATTGACCGAAAGATAAAATCGGTTGGCCCGTTTTCGCATCTAATGCCCATAAATTAGGCCCAGCCGTAAATAATATGCGATTTTCATGTTCACCTTTCCACAAACTAACCCCTCTGCTGGTACTTGCCCAGTTTTTTAATGGATCACCAAATTTCCAAATTTGTTTTCCGGTAGCAGCATTTAGGGCAAATGCTTGAAGTCCTGAGCTGATCCCATACAAAATCCCATTAGAAATAATGGGGTTACTTTGCATTTGGCCCGAATCCGGCATGGAATAGGTCCATGCTATTTTTAATTGAGTTACATTATCTTTCGTAATTTGATTCAATGTGCTGAAATGATTTCGGTCAGAGCCACCTAAATAGGAGTCCCAGTCATCATTTTGATTTTGACTAATGAAAGAAATTAAAAAAGAACTCGATATAAAAACGATGAATACTGCAATTATTTTCGCGTTAAAAGAGAATTTATTTGCTTTCATATAGGGTATAAGTATAGTAATTTGAGGATATATATATAATTTACCGATGAATATTTTATACTATATTTCAAATTTAACATTTTAAATTAATTCCATGGGCTCTATTTTAGGTTTATTCTTTCACTCTTTAGGAGGTTTTGCTTCGGGTAGTTTTTACATTCCTTATCGTAAAATTAAAGTGTGGTCCTGGGAAAGTGCATGGATTATTGGCGGACTATTTTCCTGGATTTTGGTTCCTTTATTGGCAGCCTATTTAACCATTCCGGATTTCATGGAAATTATCATGAATGCGAATAGTAATGTTTTGCTATGGACGTTTGTATTTGGTGTATTGTGGGGAATTGGTGGATTGACTTTCGGATTGGCCATGCGTTATTTAGGCATGTCTTTGGGAATGTCTATTGCCTTAAGTCTATGTAGTATTTTTGGAGCTTTAGTTCCGCCCATTTATCGAGAAATAGCGAAAGTTAAAGGGGATACCATTTCACATATTGTCGGAAGTACTGGAGGTCAAATTGTCTTATTGGGTATTTTGGTTTGTGTTCTTGGTATCTATTTATGTGGAAAAGCGGGGATGATGAAGGAAAATGAATTGTCCCAAGAACAGAAACAAGAAAGTATTAAGGAATTTGATTTAACCAAGGGTTTAATTGTTGCTACTATTTCAGGTTTATGCAGTGCTTGTTTTAATTTTGGTATTGAAGCTGGCAAAGATATGGCGGCAGTGGCGGTTGAGAAAGGCTCTGATCCCTTGTTTCAAAATAATGTGATTTTTGTGGTGGTACTTTGGGGTGGTTTTCTGACCAATTTTGTTTGGTGTATGTATTTAAATTTCAGTAATAAAACTTTTGGAGATTATTTAAACAAGAATTCACCTTTGCGAATGAATTATACATTTGCTGCCGTGGCAGGAACAACCTGGTTTTTGCAATTTTTCTTTTATGGCATGGGAGAGAGCAAATTAGGGAATGGAGCTAGTTCATGGATTTTGCATATGGCTACGATTATCATCACGTCAAATTTCTGGGGAATTTATTTCAAGGAATGGAATGGCGTTTCGAAGTCCACTTATAGGACAGTCGTGGCAGGTATTGTGGTTATTTTAGTTTCGGTTATTATTGTTGGCATAGGAAATTCATTTAGCTAATTATGGCCATTTTTGAGTTTATACATATTGATGAATTCTCTTCGACACCGAAATATCGCCAATTGGCGAATTCGATTATTGAAGCTATTCAGAAAAATAAATTGAAAAAGGGGGATGTTCTGCCGTCGATCAATGAAGTTAGTTTTCATTATTACATATCTAGGATAACCGTTGAAAAAGGCTACAATTATTTAAAATCAATCGGGATTATAGAATCAATTCGGGGAAAAGGTTTTTTTATCAATGTAGATTCTATCCCCGTCACTTATCGGATTTTTTTATTGTTTAATAAGCTTAGTGAGCATAAGAAAATTATATATGATGCTTTTGTTAAAGAGTTGGGAGAAAATGCGGTAGTTGATTTTTACGTATATAATAATGACTTCAATTTGTTTAAACGAATTATTGAACGTAGAGAAAAAGATTATACACACATTGTAATCATTCCACATTTTCTCGAGGATAATGAAGATGCCTACAAATTAATTAACACCTTGCCAAAAGAGAAATTAATTATTGTAAGTAAGAAAATACCAGGGATTACAGGGCAAATTGCCATGGTGTATGAGAATTTTGAAAAAGATATCTATGCAAGTTTAATGGAAGCGAAGGAGTCCTTGGCAAAATATAACCGCATCAATTTAATTTTCCCATATCATAATAATAATAACATTGAAATCGTTCAAGGATTTAAGAGTTTTTGTCAAGACTTTGCCTTTGATTATGCGGTGTTGGATTCATCGGCCAATGTTAACTTACTGAATGGCGATGTCTTTATAACGGTCATGGAGGATGATTTAATTATTATATTAGATCAAATATTAGCTCAAAAACTACAGATTGGTGTTGATATAGGCCTAATTTCCTATAATGAAACTCCGATTAAAAGATTGATTGGCCAAGGGATTTCCACTATTTCGACCGACTTCAAGCAATTAGGGATTTCAGCTGCGGAATTAGTCATGTCAGGAGATAAGGTCCAAATTGAAAATCCTTTTTATTTTACGCACAGGCCATCCATTTAATGTCTGATTTGTTGGCCCATCTTTAGGAATTTTACGGATTACAGGGATTTTTTCTTTGCTTTTTCGCAAAAAAAATAGCAATTTTAGGGTTTAGGTTTAATTAAATAGATTAAAATATTAAATTTTTACAATGAGCAACTCCCCAAAAACCTTGTTTGATAAAGTCTGGGATTCACATGTTGTTCGTCAAATTACTGACGGGCCAGATGTTTTTTTTATAGACCGACATTTTATTCATGAAGTGACTAGTCCCGTAGCCTTTTTAGGTTTAGAGCAAAGAGGGGTTAGTGTTTTATTTCCTGAAAAAACGTTTGCAACTGCAGATCATAATACTCCTACCATAAACCAGCATCTTCCTGTCGAAGATCCTTTGTCGGCAAATCAATTGCTGCAATTGGAGAAAAATACAAGCAAGTATGGCATTTCACATTGGGGTTTAGGGAATCCCAAAAATGGAATTGTTCATGTGGTAGGTCCAGAAAATGGAATTACATTGCCAGGGATGACGATCGTTTGTGGGGATTCACATACCTCTACGCACGGTGCCTTTGGTGCCATCGCCTTTGGTATAGGTACTTCTGAAGTGGAAATGGTACTTTCTTCGCAGTGTATTATGCAGCCTAAGCCGCTTAAAATGCGGATTAATGTGAATGGTCAATTAGGGAAAGGGGTTACGCCGAAAGACGTTGCTTTATATATTATTTCAAAATTGTCAACTTCAGGTGCTACAGGATATTTTGTAGAGTATGCTGGGGATGTTTTTGAAAATATGTCCATGGAAGGACGTATGACGGTTTGTAATTTAAGTATTGAGATGGGCGCTAGGGGTGGAATGATTGCTCCAGACCAAACCACTTTTGATTATATCAATGGGCGCGAATTAGCCCCTAAAGGAGCAGATTGGGATAAGCAATTGGCTTATTGGAAAACATTGAAAACAGATGCAGGTTCTGTATTTGACAAAGAAATTACTTTTTTAGCTTCTGATATCGAACCTATGATTACCTATGGTACCAATCCGGGGATGGGCATGGGTATTTCTAGAAATATTCCACAAGCCAAGGATTTGGAAGGTGGCGCGTCTAGTTATGCTAAGTCATTAGATTACATGGGATTTGAGGAAAATGATTCGATGATTGGCAAAAAAGTTGACTATGTATTTATTGGCTCTTGTACAAATGGTCGCATTGAAGATTTTAGAGCATTTGCTTCGATCGTTAAAGGTCGGAAAAAAGCGGATCACGTAACAGCTTGGGTGGTTCCAGGTTCACATGTGGTGGAAGCTCAAATACATGAAGAAGGTATTTTTGATATTTTGACTGAGGCTGGTTTTGCTTTACGCCAACCAGGTTGTTCGGCTTGTTTAGCCATGAATGACGATAAGATTCCTGCTGGAAAATATGCGGTTAGTACATCGAATCGTAATTTTGAAGGCCGCCAAGGACCAGGTTCAAGGACTTTATTGGCTAGCCCATTAGTAGCCGCAGCAGCTGCAATTACTGGAGTTGTTACTGACCCAAGACAATTTTTATAATATTTAAAAAGATTATTATGGCTTACGATAGTTTTAAAGTTTTACGTAGTTCTGCCGTTCCTTTGCCCATCGAAAATGTGGATACGGATCAAATCATTCCAGCTCGTTTTTTGAAAGCTACTGAAAGAAAAGGTTTTGGTGACAATTTATTTAGAGATTGGCGCTATGACAAAAACGACCAACCGAAATCTGATTTTATTTTAAATAACCCTACATATTCAGGTAAGATATTAGTGGGTGGGAAAAATTTTGGATCTGGTTCTTCTCGAGAACATGCTGCATGGGCTATTTATGACTATGGTTTTCGCTGCGTAGTTTCTTCTTTTTTTGCTGATATATTTCGCGGAAACTCGATCAATGTTGGTATTTTACCCGTTCAAGTAAGTCCAGAATTTTTACATCAAATATTTACTGAGATCGAAAAAGATCCTAAAGCTGAGTTGGAAGTAAGCTTGCCCGAACAAACCATTACGATTGTTTCAACGGGTGCTTCTGAATCTTTTCAAATCAATGGTTACAAGAAGCATAATTTATTAAATGGCTTTGATGACATCGATTATCTACAAGCGATGAAAGATGAAATAGCTACTTTTGCACTTAACCGATAAGCATTTGAAACGCCACATAGAAATAATGGACACGACTCTGCGCGATGGAGAACAAACAAGCGGGGTGTCGTTTTCAGCTTCTGAGAAATTAACGATTGCGCAATTACTATTAACTGAATTAAAAGTTGATCGGATTGAAATTGCCTCTGCTCGGGTTTCTGATGGCGAGTTTCTAGCAGTCAAAAAAATTACAGAATGGGCAGCCATTCATGGTTATCTGAATAAAGTTGAAGTGTTGACTTTTGTGGATGGCGGAACTTCGGTGGATTGGATGATATCAAGCGGTGCTAAAGTCATGAATTTACTGACCAAAGGTTCTTTAAATCACTTGAAGCACCAACTAAAAAAATCTCCGGAACAACATTTTTCTGAAATAGCGGAATCCATTCATTTGGCCGTTTCTAAAGGTTTAGAAGTAAATGTGTATTTGGAAGATTGGAGCAACGGGATGCGGAATAGCAAAGAATATGTGATTGATTACCTTGATTTTATCCAACATTTGCCCATCAAACGTATTTTATTGCCTGATACTTTAGGAGTTTTAATTCCTTCTGAGGTTGCAGCTTTTATTTCGGAACTCGTTCAGCGGTATCCAAAAATTCATTTTGATTTTCATGCGCACAATGATTACGATTTAGGCACTGCCAATGCCCTTGAAGCCGTTAGGAATGGTGTTCATGGTTTACATTTAACGGTCAATGGCATGGGAGAACGAGCAGGAAATGCTCCTTTAGCCAGTGTTATAGCGGTTTTAAATGATTATCAAAAGGATGTTTCTACTTCTGTTTGTGAAAAATCATTGTATAGCGTGAGTAAGTTGGTGGAGACTTTTTCAGGATTTAGAATTCCTGCCAATAAGCCCGTAGTAGGCGAAAATGTCTTTACCCAAACAGCGGGAATTCATGCAGATGGAGATAAAAAGAATAATTTATATCACAATGATTTAATGCCTGAGCGTTTTGGGCGTGAGCGTAAATATGCGTTGGGGAAAACGAGTGGCAAGGCAAATATTGCTAATAATTTGGCCCAACTGGGTATTCAACTTTCGGATCAAGATCTGAAAAAAGTAACCCAACGAATTATTGAATTAGGAGATAGAAAAGAGGTAGTCACTCAAAATGATCTTCCTTATATTATTTCAGATGTTTTGGACAGCAGTACCATCGAGGAACGTGTTCAAGTGTTAAATTATGTGCTGACACATTCCAAGGATTTACGTCCATCGGTTACATTGAAAATTTCCATTGACGGCGAATATTTTGAAGAACATGCACAAGGAGATGGTCAGTACGATGCTTTTATGAAAGCATTGTTAATCATTTTTGAAAAAAATGGTAAAATCTTACCTCAATTAAAAGATTATGCAGTTCGAATACCTCCTGGTGGAGATTCAGATGCATTATGTGAAACAATTATTACTTGGGCTCATGGGGATCGCGAGCTAATTACCCGTGGCTTAGATTCTGACCAAACGGTTTCTGCCATCAAGGCCACTCAAAAAATGTTGAATTTAATTTAAAATAAAAATGGTAAAAAAGCATATTTTAATTGTTCCAGGGGATGGAATTGGCCAAGAAGTTACGGCAGTAGGTAAAAAAGTCTTAGAGAAAATTGCGGCCAAATTTGGTCATGAGTTCACGTATGATGAAGCATTAATTGGCCATGAGGCTATTGAGGCAACAGGGGATCCACTCCCAGCAGAGACTTTAGCAAAAATGAAAGCATCGGATGCCGTTCTTTTTGGCGCCGTAGGTCATCCCAAATATGATAATGATCCTTCAGCCAAAGTTAGACCTGAGCAAGGTTTATTAAAAATGCGTAAGGAATTAGGCTTATATGCGAATTTGAGACCTATTAAATTATTTGATGAATTATTAAGTGCGTCAAGTATTAAACCAGAAATTTTAAAAGGAGCTGATATTTTATTTTTTCGTGAATTAACTGGAGATATATATTTTGGGGAAAAGGGACGTAAAAATAATGGGGATACGGCTTTTGATGTAGCTGAATATAGCCGTTATGAGGTTGAACGTATTGGCCGAAAGGCATTTGATGCGGCAATGACACGTAAAAAGCATTTAGTTTCCGTAGACAAAGCGAATGTGTTAGAGACTTCTCGATTATGGAGAGAAGTTATTCAGAAATTAGCTTTGGAATATCCTGAAGTTACGGTGGAATATCAATTTGTAGATACGACTGCGATGTTGTTAATTAAAGATCCCAAGCGTTTTGATGTGGTTGTAACCGCTAATTTGTTTGGAGATATTTTAACGGATGAAGCGTCTCAAATCGCAGGTTCGATGGGGATGTTGGCTTCTGCGTCAATCGGGGATGGAACAGGTGTTTACGAACCTATTCATGGTTCCGCACATGATATCACAGGAAAAGGATTGGCTAATCCATTAGCTTCTATTTTATCTGCAGCTTTGTTGTTAGATATATCATTTGGCTTAAAGAAAGAGTCGGAGACGATTATAAACGCGGTAGATGCTTTATTGAAAAAGGGTTTTAGAACTCGGGATATTGCGGATGCTAGTACTCCTGCGAACATGATTTTAGGTACTGAGGCGATTGGCGAAGAAATTCTAAAATTGATTTAATTCCAAATATTTGTATTTTTATGCTCAGAGATTTTTCTCTGAGCATTTTTTATGGAAGTCATTGTCGTTTTAGGTTCTCCCAATTTTCCTGATGGTACTTTAGGTCCAATTGCCTTGGATCGTCTGCAAGGTTGCTTTTCTATATTTAATTCCCAAAAACATAAAATACTTTGCACGGGTGGCTTTGGTGCTCATTTTAACACGAGTCCTGTTGCTCATGCGAACTACCTAAAGGATTTTTTAATCCAAAAAGGGGTTCCTTCAACTGCCTTTTTACCGTTGGCCCTTTCTTCAAACACCGTTGAGGATGCGGTGATGTCTAAATCTATTCTGAAGGAAACAGATTTTAAGGATCTTATAATTATCACATCTGAATATCATGTTGCCCGAGTGGAATTTATATTTACTGAAATTTTAAAAGATTTCAATTTGAATTTCAAAGCGGTTACACATCATTCCATAGATGATGTGTTGGAGCCATTGATCCAACATGAAAAAGTGGCTATGGACCAATTAATTTCAAACGGCTTATATTACTAAAACCTTTTTTAAAATGAAAAAATACATATTCTACATTCTTATTTTGTTTTCGTCCTATTTTTCAATTGCGCAACAGAATACTTTAAAGCCGATTGAAGTAACTGATATGTTGAAAATCAAAACGATTGGAAAGCCGCAAATTTCACCGGATGGATTACA
>JBIKRO010000070.1:0-14972 GCA_044349095.1 Aquirufa sp.
CCATTTCAACTGCAAATTTATACCCGTTGACAACTGCATTACCATGACCTCCATTTAGTTGATGCTTAGCTATTAAATATTTATTCGTGGCTGCAATTTGATCTAATATTATGCCTGTATTATCTTTTGATCCATCATTAATGACCAATATTTTAAAATTTTCATTTTTTAAAACATTCGATATACCCTTCGTCCATAATTGAATCACATTTTCAATACAAGCTTCCTCATTATACGCAGGAATTACTAGCACTAAATTTAATTTTTTGTTCATTATAATCTGTTTTTAAATTTGTTTATTGGTTTCTCAATGTAGAACCAAGAAAAACTTGCTATGCCAATTAATAATAAGAAATTAATTGAAAATTTAAGTAGGATTAATTCGGCGTTTAATGAATTTAAAATAGTTACATAATTTGAGACGAAAGCCCATATTGTGTTTCCATTTAAGTGATAGTAATTAAATACAAAATTATGGTACAAATAAATACCGTAAGATATTGTACCCAAGTATACAATAACCCTATTTTCTAAAAATTGACCCAAATAATTATTTTTTTCCAATAAAGCGGTCATAATTAAATAATAGGCAAACATGGCTGATATTGATCTTTCAAAAATACTAAACCAAACGTTATCATATGTATATTTTGAATAATTCGACAAAATTAATGTGACCACTACAGCCAACATGGTAAAAGTTAACAAATATTTCTTTTGGGCTATTTTTAAAAAATAGGTATGATCATAATGATAATAATAAGCTAATAAACCTCCAAGCCCAAAGCAATCAATAGCACTAACTGGATTCACATAAGAAAACATCCAGTACCTTTCTATGATGACATGCGGCATACTAACATAGAAAATTAATCTAGAAAAAATACCAAGACCAATCATGATTGCGAATAAACGCTGATAGGTTTTCTTATTTAAAAACAATATGAAGTATGGAAAGATTAAATAATACTGTTCTTCCACAGCTAAGGACCACAAATGATCCCAAGTACCTAGCCATTGTCCTTTAATCATGATGTATATATTAGGCGTATAGCTCACTAACCAAGGCCACAATTCCTTGAAATTTGATATATTAAATATTAAGCCAATGAATAACAAAATAAAATATATAGGAAATATTCGTAAAGATCTACGATAGATGAATCGGATAATTTTAGGCCACGCACTTGATTTTGTTCGATCAATTTCGTCAGCATTTAAAAATAAAATTCGTGTGATTAAAAAACCGCTTAAAACAAAAAATATAACAACACCTAGATGACCTAAGGGGATGGGTAGTATGGGAACAAGCCAATGATCCAACAAGACTAAAAATACGGCTAAAAACCGAATGCCATTTAGTTGTTTGAAATATACATCAGTTGATGATTTTGTCATTATAGGGCAAACAAAGTGAATTCTACTCTTCTATTTAATTTACGTCTATTTTCTGTCATATTACTCTTTAAAGGTTTAATTCCACCCCAACCTTTAATTTGTATCCTATCTTTCGAAATTCCTTTCATCACTAAATAATCTCGAACACTCTCTACTCGGTTTAATGACAACTTTAAGTTTTCATTCCAATCCCCTTGATTGTCCGTATGACCTTCCACCAAAATACCATAGTCAACATTTTCCATTAAAATATTGACTATATTATTTAATTCATCAAAGCTATCAGGTAAAAGCTCAAATTTACTTTGTTCAAAATTTATAATAGGCAAATTATATTGCTTATCTAAGCGCAAAGGTAATAGATTAAAATTTTTATTAATGGATTTGTAAGAAGCCTCCTTGGTAAAATTAAAACGTTCTACTTTTGAAATAAATCCTTTAGATTTCACTTCCATCGTAAAGGGAAATTTAGCTGGCCACATAAACTCAAAATTGCCATTATAGGGGTCAAACTCTAAATACAAAGAATCATTAGTTGAAAGAGACTTTACTAATATTTTTCCTTCGATAATTTCTTTTGTCTCATCATTATATATATTTCCTGAAAACTGAATTAAAGTTAAAGGTTTAATTTTAGGGGGTATTTTTATTCGATATATATCCTCGGCGCCAATTGAATTTTCAACAGAACTAAAATAGGCATAATCGCCTTGTGCTGCTACGGAAAAGTATCCGTCCCATTGAGGGGTATTTATTATAGGACCAAGGTTCTCTGGAGTAGACCAATTTACCCAACTATCATCCAATCGCCTACTTAAAAAAATGTCATTACTCCCATAGCCAACATGCCCACTCGAAGAAAAATACATCGTGACACCATCAGGGGCAATAAAAGGTGTGCTTTCTGACTCTCCTGTATTTACTTTATTTCCTATATTTTTTGGCTCAGACCATTTATCATCCGTTCGAAGAAAAGAAACATAAATATCCTTACCACCATATGAATCTTTCATTTCAGTTGTCATTAATAAAACTTTTCCATTGGGTGCAAGTGTATATTCCGAGAACTCTGATTTATTTTTGAAATTAAGAATCTGCAGTGGTTTAGGAAAGCTGAAATCACCTGTTCTTAGCAAATAAGAAACCGAAACTCCCTTTTCCATTTTCCCATCTTTCCCATAAACATTGTTCAATAAGATCGTTTTTCCATTTAATGAAATACCACAAACAGCATTATTTTCTTCGTTATTGATAGGTCGACTAAATAACTCAGCTTTACTCCAAGATTTATCATCTTTCAATTTTGAAAACCAAATATCTTGATTTTTATCTTTGCCAAGATTGTCAGGATGTTTCCAACGCGTAAAATATAATTTTTTACCATCTGGACTAACTACCGGACAAATTTCATTATGGACAGAATTTATGGCAGTCCCCATATTTTCTTTAAAATAAGTAGCATTAGGCTCATCCTGTAATTTTATGCTTTCTTCAATAGGAATGTCAGATTCCGATATGGCTATTGCATCAATTTGAGAAAATCCATTAACTCTATTCGAATTGAGAGCTATTTTTATAGCTCGAACTTTAAATGAGGTGATTTTAGCCAAATTAACATACGTAATTTGACCATTGCTTTTCGCATAGCCATTAGGTAATTCCTTTAGCGAATAGATTTTGTTATTTTCGTCTAAGGCATCTATTTTCACTATACTTCCCGCACCGAAATTCTCAAAAATAGCTAGCTGTTTAATATTTTGAATCGTATCAAAACCAACAATAATATATTCACCTGCAGGATTATCTGGAGTTAATGATTGCCATGAACTAGGACTATTTGTAAACTTAGGGAATTTACTAGGTCTTCCAAGAGCGTGAATTGCCTTATATTCATTGCCCAATAATGGATCTGAATACTCACTTGAAACTGAAATTACTTTAGAAGCCCATTGTATTTTTTGAGCAGAACTTTGAAATTCTAAGAACAAGCAAAAAAATAATAAGAGTATTATTTTTGAAAATTTCATCTATACCTTATTCACCAAGTTTCAACAAATCAGAAATAGTCAATTTTGGGTTTTTTGAACTAAAAACAAAATTACCGGCTACTAATACATTCGCTCCAGCGGCAATTAAATCTCTGGCGTTTGTAATGGATACTCCACCGTCAATTTCTATTTTCAAGTTCATATTACCACATTTATTAGCTAATGCTTTGACATCCCTCGTCTTTTGAATACTATTAGGTATAAATGTTTGACCACCGAATCCCGGATTAACTGACATAATTAAAACTAAATCAACTAATTGAATAATCTCATTTAAAACCATTGTAGGCGTACCAGGGTTTATAGCTACACCTACTTGACAGCCTAATGATTTTATTTCTTGAATAGTACGATGAATGTGAGTGCAAGCTTCATAATGAACCGTAATTAAATTTGCTCCTGCATGTTTAAATTGGGTCAAATACCTTTCAGGTTTTTCGATCATCAAATGAACATCTAAAAACTTGGTTGATATTTTATTAATTGCTTCTAATACAGGAAAGCCAAATGAAATGTTGGGTACAAACATTCCGTCCATAATATCGATGTGAATCCATTTTGCATCAGATTCGTTTAACATATGTATTTCCGAACCTAAATTTGCAAAATCAGCGGATAATACAGAAGGGGCTATGATCAGATTTTCCATATTACAAAGGTATGAAAATAATTTGCTAAGGTATATTTCTAACGGTATTCCAATTAACTTTATAGAATAATTTTTTAATATGGATATTAGAAAACGAATGGATGAGCTTATTAATCTAATTAATAAGTATAATGAAGCTTACTATCAAAATAACGAAAGCCTCATATCTGATTTGGCCTTTGATCAACTTTTACAAGAATTGCAGAAATTGGAAAATGAAAATCCACTTTTTGTATTAACAGATAGCCCGACACAAAAAGTAGGTGGTACAATCACTAAACAATTTAAAAGTGTAAGTCATCGTTTTCCTATGTTATCATTGGGAAATACATACAATGAAAGTGACTTAAAGGAATTTGATGCGCGGATAAAAAAAGCATTAGGCGACGAGAAGTATGAATATATCTGTGAGTTAAAATTTGATGGAGTGGCACTATCATTTTGGTATCAAAATGGGAAATTAATCAAAGGAGTTACCCGTGGAGATGGAATTAGAGGTGATGATATTACCAATAATGTTAAAACGATCAAATCAATTCCTCAAACGATTCAAGATCAGAATCTTCCCTCAGAATTTGAATTAAGGGGAGAAGGTTTCATGCCCAATCATATTTTTGAACAAATTAATCTCGAGCGGTCATTAAGAGGTGAGCAATTATTAGCTAATCCAAGAAATTCAGCATCAGGAACCTTTAAAATGCAGGATTCATCTATTGTCGCCCAACGAAATATGGATTGTTATATTTATGCATATTTAGGCATTGACAATCCATTTCAAACGCACGAAGAAAGTTTATACAAGCTTTTTGATTTAGGTTTTCCAGTAAGCCAAACTTGGGAGAAATGTTTAAATATCGATTCTGTCTTATCCTATATTGAAAAATGGGCAACAAAACGAAACGATTTGCCTTTGAATACGGATGGAATTGTCATTAAAATTAATGATTATGGCCAACAAGAAAGGCTTGGTTTTACTGCCAAATCACCAAGGTGGGCTATATCATTTAAATACCCGTCTGAGATAGCTAAAACTGAAATATTAAGCATCAGCTATCAAGTAGGACGCACCGGAAACATTACTCCTGTGGCTAATTTAGCACCAGTTTATTTAGCTGGAACCATGATAAAACGAGCTTCTATTCACAATGCGAATGAAATGAATCGTTTAGATTTACATGAAGGTGATACCGTTTTTGTAGAAAAAGGAGGTGAAATTATACCTAAGATAACAGGGGTCGATATGTCCATTAGAAATCCTGAAAAGCCTATTTTTACATTTCCTACAAATTGTCCGGATTGCAATAGTGAACTAGTTAGGGTAGAAGGTGAAGCTAATCATTATTGCATGAATGATTCATTTTGTCCTACCCAGATCAAAGGTAAAATCGAACATTTTATTCAACGAAAAGCATTAAATATCGAAAATATCGGTGTGGAAACCATCGATTTACTATTTGAAAAATCAATTATTAAAGATGTTGGAGATTTATATAAACTAACTTCCTTTGATTTTTTAGGATTAGATGGATTTCAATCTAAATCGATTCAAAATATTTTAAGTTCAATTGAAAAATCTAAAACCGTTCCCTTTAGAAAAGTTTTATTTGGCCTTGGAATTAGGCATGTAGGTTCAACCATTGCTGAAAAATTAGTGATAGAATTTAAGTCTATAAAAAATTTAAGGGATGCTAGTTATGAAGAATTAATAGCCGTGCCTGAAATAGGAGATAGAATAGCGTTAAGTATCATTTCATTTTTTAACCAACCTAATAATATTGATTTAATTAATAGATTAGAACAATCTAATGTACAGTTGAGTGAAGATATTTTAGAACTAGCGCAAGAAAGTACAAGTTTAGAAGGTAAAAGTTTCGTAATTTCAGGTGTTTTTCAGAATTTTGATCGAGATGGTTTAAGGGATAAGATTATTTTGAATGGGGGAAAAGTTGTTTCAAGTATTTCATCAAAATTAGATTATTTAATTGCTGGTGATAATATGGGACCCTCAAAATTAGAAAAGGCAAATCAATTAGCTATTAAAATAATAACGGAAGAAGAGTTTATAAACCTTCTATAATCATATGCAAGTGACTAAATTACCCAAATTTCATGGAGTGGCTCCAGCTTTGGTGACTCCTATGTTTCAAGATAGAAGTATTGATTGGAAAGCTCTCAATGGTTTAATAAATCATGTAAGTCAAGGTGGAGTAGATTATCTAGTCGTTCAAGGAACCACTGGTGAATCTGCAACTACCACATCTGATGAGAAGAAAAAAATAATTGAGACCATAAAAGAATCAAATGCATATCAGTTGCCAATCGTTTATGGAATCGGTGGAAATGATACAGAGTCTTTACTAACACAAATTAAAAACACATCTTTTGATGGCATTGACGCCATTCTGTCAGTTGCTCCTTATTATAATAAACCTAGTTCGAGGGGAGTAAAAGATCATTTTAATGCGATAGCTGACGCTTGCCCAGTTCCGGTAATTTTGTATAATATACCTGGAAGAACTGGAATCAATGTATCACCAGAAACAGTATTAGCCTTAGCTGAACATGCCAATATTATAGGGATTAAAGAAGCATCTTGCATTATTGAACAGTGTATAGAAATTGCTTTTCATAAGCCAAATGATTTTTTATTAATATCGGGAGATGATGTTCAAGCAGTTCCCATCATTTCGATTGGTGGAGTAGGGGTTATGTCGGTAATTGCTAATGCATTACCCAATAAATTTTCAGAAATGATTCATCATGCTTTAAAAGGAGATTTTGTTTCAGCTCAAAAAATATTAGGTCATTTTTTAGCTATTGATTCATATTTATATGAAGAAGGTAATCCTGTAGGGGTTAAATTAATATTAGAACATTTGGGTTTAATGGAATCTCAAGTGAGAAGGCCATTAGCATCTGGATCTAATGAATTGAAAATCAATTTGGTTAATCGTTGTAAACAAGAAAAATTAATATAAATATGTTTGTTCACGTAGTAAATTTTTGGCTTAAAAAATCATTAAATAAAGATGAAATAATTTTTTTTGAAAAAGAAGTCAGTTTATTGGCTAAAATAAAAACTATTGTTCATTTTAACGTTGGCGCGCCTGCGCGTACAGATCGACCAGTAATAGACCGATCCTATAGTTATTGTTTATTAACTACTTTTAATGATGAAGCTGGACATGATTTTTATCAAGTAGCTCCAGAACATTTAGAATTCATTAAAAATTGTGCACATCTTTGGGAAAAAGTAATTATTTATGATTCTGAAACCATTTAATTTTTTAAAGTTTATTGCTGTATTTTTAGTGATTGGCATTGTCTCATCATGTAAGAATCAATTAAAGCAAAGTACTTATTATAGTCCAAATTTTAAAGATGGTTCAACGGAAAGACACGATGGCTTAGGTTTTGAAATACCTCGCAAATATGAAATAGACGTTGTTTATTTCAATGAAACTCCAAAACAAAAATTTGAAATTATTGAGCCTTTAAGTATTACACAAGAAATTCCACTAGAGGATAAACAAACTCAAAATGGCAAAATGCTTTATCGTGGAATTCATCAAACTGAGAAACAAAATCTCCTAAATAAAATGATCGAATCTGCATTAGCATTGGGTGCAGGCGCTTTGATTGATGTTAAATATCAAGTTTATAGCACAAGTACAACAACTGGATATACATTTACTGGTAAAGCGGTTCGTTACGTGTTGAAATAAGGTTTAAAACTTCTACATTAGAAATAAGAACTTGTCCTCTGGATTTCAAAAATTCAATTTCAATATTTTTTATTTTTCTCTGCTTAAACGGTACGATACGTTTATTCCCAATCGTCTGACAAATTATTTCTTCTTTAGCCCCATTTTCCTCGGTCAACTTAACTTTAAATTGAATTATTCGTTGACCCATAAATATAGGTTCTTGAATCATTATGGCATTAATTAATTTGGGAGATTTAAAATCAATATTTATTAAAGGTATTTGATCAGCCTTATTAGCCGCCCAAAAGGTTTTAGTATTTTTATCGTTTAAATCTGCATAAGATTTACCTGTATGATTTGAAGATGTACTTATTTGATCGTTTTTTCCTAATAGATTGACAAGTCCCTTGTCTCTTAATTGCTTAAAACCTATCATTGATATAGAGTCATTAGGATGAATAAGGCCTCTTTTGTCCACAGGGATATTAAGTAATAAATTAGAATTCCTACCTACAGAAGCCACATAAATTTTCATTAATGAATCTGGAGTTTTGACTTTTAAATCTTGGTCAGCATGGTAATACCAACCTGGTCTTATTGATACATCCACTTCAGGCGAAACCCAGTGAGTTCCATTTTCTTGCCCATTCCTGTAAAGATCAAATTTTAGAAACCCTGGATAAATCTCATCGCGGTTTATTGGGCTCCATGTTTTGTCGTAAGCAAAGCCACGCTCATTCCCAACCCAGCGAATGTCTGGGCCTGAATCTGAAAATTGAACAGCATTAGGCTGATATTTTATGACCGTATTATTAAATAAAGGCCAATTATAAATTTGTTTTTTTCCATTTGGACCTTCACCATTTGCACCATCATACCAAAATTCAAAAATAGGACCATAATTGGTCAATAACTCTTTCTGCATTTCAACATAAATTAAATTATATTTATCGGTTCCATAATCTGGATGATTCCTATCCCAAGGTGATAGATAAATCCCCAATTTTAGGCCATATTTCTTACATGCCTCAGATAATTCTTTAACAACATCCCCTTTGCCATTCTTCCAGTTTGATTTTGCTACAGTGTGTTTTGTGAATTTCGAAGGGTATAAAGCAAAACCATCATGATGTTTGACAGTTAAAATCAAACCTTTCATACCTGCATTTTTAGCAATTCTAGCCCATTGATTGCAATCTAAATCCGTTGGATTAAAGTTGATTGGATTTTCTTGTCCTTCACCCCATTCCAAATTGGTGAAAGTATTCATGTTAAAATGAATAAATCCATAATATTCTAATGTCTGCCAGTCAATTTGTTTTTTACTTGGTATTGGTTTAACTACAGGTATATTTTGAGCAAAAGCTACCCAATTCAAGAATGATAATGCAGAAATAAAAATTATTTTTTTCATTTAGATAAAATAGGAATTAGATTCAAATAAGATGTTTTTGAAATATATTGGATAAAATTAATCACCTACAAATTTAAAATTAAAAAAAAGAAGGTATATTGAAAGTGTTTTATCCTTTTAAATAAAAAAATAATCCAATGGCATTACCTACCTATGAAAATGAAAATATTATTGAATCTCAATCAACAAAAGTAAACTACCTGATTCCATTTAGTTTAGTTACTAGTTTATTCTTTCTTTGGGGCCTTGCTAATAGTTTAAATGGTACTTTAGTTAAACAATTTCAAACTGCACTTGATTTGCAACGTTGGCAAGCTAACATTGTCGAAACTGCATTCTATTTAGGATATTTTATCATGGCACTTCCGGCCGGATATGTAATGAAAAAGTTAGGGTACAAAATGGGGATACTAATCGGATTAGTCTTATATGCTGCAGGCGCATTTTTGTTTTACCCTGCTGCAGAAGTCAGATTATACTCTTTCTTTTTGGCTGCCTTATTTTTAATCGCTAGCGGAATCGCATTTTTAGAAACTGCTGCAAATTTATATGTTACAGTGCTAGGTGATCCTAAATCAGGAGATTTTAGATTAAATTTTGCTCAATCGTTTAATGGAATTAGCATAATTTTAGGACCTGTCATAGGCGGATTTTTTATATTTTCTGATAAGGAATATAGCCGAGAATTATTAAATAGTCTTCCGGTAGCCGAGGCAGAAGCCATACGCATATCGCAAGCCAATTCGGTTCAATTGCCATATTTAATCATAGGCGCAGTCGTAGCAATAGTAGCTGTATTATTTGCCATTACTAAAATGCCTGAAGTGACAGAAACGACTAATAAAGTTGTGAGTCAAACAAAAATATCAATTTCAAGCTTGTTGAAAAACAGACATTTAACTTTAGGGATTATTGCTCAATTTTGTAATGTGGGTGCACAAGTATCATTGTGGGGAAATTTTGTCGATTTGAAAATTGATTTAGCCAGTGATACAAATTTATGGATTGTACAAAAAATATATCAAACTACTAGTACAATGTCTCCGACTCAAATTGCTAGTTTTCATGCATCTTTTGCCTTTGTACTTTTTATGTTCGGTCGATTCATTGGCACCTATTTTATGAGTAAAAATGATTCGAATAAAATACTAGGAATTTACTCAATCGGAGCAGTCATATCGGTACTTATTTCCATTTTTGGTGGTGGAGTATACGCTTTAGTGGCATTAATGATGGTTTATTTCTTTCAATCAATTATGTTTCCAACTATATTTGCACTAGCATGTAAAGACTTAGGAGAAGGATCTAAATTAGCTTCTTCTTTAATTATTATGTCAATCGTAGGAGGGGCAATTATTCCACCAATTACAGCGGCATTATTTAAAGTTAGTACACCAGTTGCTCTTATAATTCCATTGTTATGTTTTATATACATTGTATTTTATTCGTACAATGGATATAAACTGCCAATCAAAAATATATAATGAAAAAATATATTTTATTTTTAGATTTAGTAAATGACGAAAAATTGATTTCTGAGTATATAGATTACCATAAAGATATCCCTTTAGCCATCAAAAACAGCATTTTGGATGCTGGAATTATTTCTATGGAAATATTTAGGTTTCATGACCGCATGGTTATGGAAATTAAGGCGAATGATGATTTCAGTTTTGAACATAAAAATGAATTAGATCGTAATAATCCTCAAGTCATAGCTTGGGAAAAACTTATGTCTACATATCAAAAAAACATTCCAGGATCTCCAGATAATGTAAAGTGGGTTTTGGCCGAGAATATTTTTAAATTATAAATGATGATTACGAAAAGAAAAACTTTTTTGCAAATTAATGACGTTGACAATTTGTTAGTAGCGTTGCAGAATTTGAAAAAAGGAACTGAAATTATTCACAATGGTAACCGTATCATTTTACAAGATGATATAGATGCCAAACATAAATTTACTACGGAAGCTATTCCAATGAATGGAGAAGCTATTATGTATGGTGTTTTGGTTGGCATAGCCAAACAGGCAATACCTAAAGGAGGTTTAGTTCATACATTTAATTTGCATCATGCTTCTCAAGAGTTTAAAGGTAAAATCAAAGATTATCATTGGTCTCCACCCAATGTAGATAAATGGAAACAATTGTCTTTCAATGGTTTTCATAGAGCTGATGGCCAAGTAGGAACTCAAAATTTTTGGCTGGTGATACCATTGGTTTTTTGTGAAAACAGAAATATTGAATTGTTGAAAAATGCCTTTATCAATGGATTGGGTTTTCAAAAAAATGACCCTTTTACAGAGCAGGTAGTTATATTGAAAAACCAAATTCAAAATGGGGAAGAATTAAAACTACCTAAATTTGACAAGTCTAAAAAAACGACATTAGTACACAAAAGTGATTTGTTTAAAAATATAGATGGAATAAAATTTTTAACTCATGAAAGTGGCTGCGGAGAAAATAAAGACGAATCTGATAATTTATGTTCTTTGTTGGCAGGTTACTGCTTAAACCCCAATGTAGGAGGAATAACCATATTAAGTTTAGGTTGTCAGAATTCTCAAATTAGCTTATTCCAACAAAAATTAAACGAAAAGGATCCTAATTTTTCTAAGCCATTATACATTTTCGAACAGCAACAAGATGAAGGAAGTGGGGTAGAACAAATGTTAAGTGAGGTAATTCATAAAACATTTGAAGGTTTAATCGAAATAAATAAATGCCAAAGAGCACCTGCGCCATTATCAAAACTTCGTGTAGGAGTAAAATGTGGGGGCTCAGATGGATTTTCAGGTATTTCTGCTAATCCTGCCATTGGACATACCGCTGATTTAATAGTGTCATTGGGAGGTACTGTTATGATTGCGGAATTCCCTGAGTTATGTGGAGTGGAACAAGAACTTCAAAATAGATCCATTAATAGCCAAGTTGCGGATGATTTTGGTCTAATGATGCGTGAATATGCAAAAAGAGCAGCAGCGGTAGGTGCTGGTTTTGATATGAATCCATCCCCTGGTAATATTAAAGATGGATTAATTACAGATGCCATAAAGTCTGCTGGCGCAGCAAAAAAAGCTGGATCTTCACCTATTGTAGATTCTCTTGGCTATGGAAAGTATGTAACAAAAAGTGGTTTAAATTTAGTTTGTACTCCTGGAAATGATGTTTTAGCTACAACAGGTATGGCTGGAGCGGGTGCAACTATTCAATTATTTACAACGGGTTTAGGAACTCCGACAGGTAATCCTATTTGCCCAATGGTCAAATTATCAACCAATACAAGATTAGCAGAAAAATTACCTGAAATAATTGATATAGATTGTGGACCTATCATTTCGGGTGATAAATCTGTAGAAGAAATAGGGGAAGAAGTTTTAAATTACATCATTAAATTAGCTTCAGGAGAGATTAATACTAAGGCAATGGACTTAGGTCAGGATGATTTTATGTTTTGGAGAAGAGGCGTTAAATTATAATATAATTGTATGATTTTTTCATTAAAAAATAAAGTGGTTATTATCACAGGAGGTAGTTCTGGTATCGGAAGAGCTATTTCGATATTATTTGCCCAACAAGGAGCGGAGGTCCATATTTTTGATCTACAAAGTCCATTAAGTGATGAAACTATATCCGAAGTAAAAAAATTCAATATAAGCTCCAATTTTCATCCGGTGGATATTACCAATGAAACATTGGTATTAGATGAAATAAACTCACTAGAAAAAATTGATATTTTAATTAATAATGCGGGGATAGCCCAAATTGGAAACGTAGAAAATACAAGTTCAGAGGACTTTCAGAAAATCTTTGATGTCAATGTAAAAGGGGCATTCAATTGTATCAAAGCTGTTATTCCGCACATGGTTTCTCACAAATCCGGTGTTATATTAAATATGGCATCTGTAGCTTCATCTGTTGGGATTCCTGACCGATTTGGATATTCGATGACTAAAGGAGCTATCAAATCCATGACCCAGTCCATCGCCAAAGATTATATTTCAAAAGGAATTAGATGCAATTGTATTTCACCTGCAAGAGTTCATACGCCTTTTGTAGATGGATTTATTGCGAAGAACTATCCAAATAATCAAGATGAAATGTTCCAAAAGCTATCAGCATCTCAACCCATTGGAAGGATGGCTAAACCAATCGAGATAGCTCATTTGGCCTTGTATTTATGCTCAGACGAAGCATCTTTTGCTACAGGTTGCGACTATCCTTTGGATGGTGGATTTTTACACTTAAATAATTAAATACGATGAAAGTAAAACTAATTTTAGCCCTATTTTTCGTATCGACTTTGTTTTCATTCAAAGATGATAATCCGATTAAAATTTTATTTTTTGGTGATTCTATTACGCAAGCTGGTATCGGAAAAACGGGCTATATAACTAAAATGGCTGAAATGCTTTCTTCAAAAGGACTATCAGGAAAATATGAATTGATCGGAGCTGGAATTGGAGGCAACAAAATTTATGATTTATACTTGCGTCATGAAGAAGATGTTATCGCTAAGAAACCTAATATCGTTGTAATTTATATCGGAATCAATGATGTATGGCATAAGACATCCTCTAGAACAGGAACTGATTATGATAAATTTGAAAAGTTTTATCATGCTTTAATACAAAGGATTAAACGATCTGGTAGTCAAGTAGTTATTTGCACTCCCACATTAATAGGCGAGAAGTATGACGCTACTAATGAGAATGATGGGGATCTGAATTATTTTTCAGCGGTTATAAGAAAAATAGCTTTAGATGAACATTGTAAATTGATTGATTTGCGAAAAGCATTTTTAGATTATGAAACAAAATTTAATGCCGAGAATAAAGCTTCGGGAATATTAACATCAGATAGAGTTCACTTAAATGAAGCAGGAAATATTTTCTTAGCTGAAGTTATGTGGGACGTTTTAAAAGACCTAAAATAATAAAAATGAAATTAGTAAGAATAGGAAAGCTTAATAATGAAAAGCCTGCAGTATTAATCAATGATAAATACTTTGATGTTTCAGATTATATACATGACTATAATGAATCATTTTTTGAAAATGATGGCATCCGAAGTTTAGAGAATATTGTTTCAAGTAACAATTTAAAAGAAATACATAATCCAGAAAGGATTGGATCTTGCGTAGCTCGGCCGTCAAAAATTATATGTGTTGGTTTAAATTATATAGATCACGCAAAGGAGACCGGCGCAGAAATACCAAAAGAACCTATTTTATTTTTTAAAAGTACAACTGCATTAAATGGACCATTTGATGACGTAATCATACCTAAAATTTCTACAAAGACAGATTGGGAGGTTGAATTAGCCATTGTGATTGGCAAAAAAGCTCAATATGTATCTGAAAAAGATGCCTATAAATATGTTGCAGGCTACTGTTTGCACAATGATTATTCAGAAAGAGAGTTTCAATTAGAAAGAGGTGGTAATTGGTCAAAAGGTAAAGGTTGTGATACGTTTGCTCCCTTAGGACCATTCTTGGCTACCAAAGATGAAATTAATGATGTTCATGATCTGAATATGTGGCTTGATGTTAATGGCAAGAGATTTCAAGTAAGTAATACCAATCAATTGATATTTAATGTACCCCAAGTAGTTTCATATATTTCACAATTTATGACTTTGCTACCAGGTGATGTCATAAGCACAGGTACTCCACATGGTGTTGGACTTGGTTTAAAGCCACCCGTTTTTCTGCAACCTGGTGATTGTGTTACGTTAGGAATGGATGGACTAGGT
>JBIKRO010000134.1:0-4383 GCA_044349095.1 Aquirufa sp.
TTCGATTCAATATTCCGACATACTCCTTAATGTACCCATCCATCTCCAATCGTTTAATTCGATCATGCGTGGGACTTAAGGATAAATTAACCTGCTCTGCTATATCCTTAATGGTATGTTGGCTATTATTCTGTAATATTTTTAAAATTTTAATGTCCAAAGCATCTAAACTGAGTTTTATAGCCATAATCTTTTCTGTTTTTCGAATTAAATAATCCCAATATTAGTAATATTTTCTGATTTTTATGATAAATGTCAGTTTATTTACTTATTAATTGAATTAATGCAAAATATTTTATTGTATATTTTATATTTGCATTCTATTATTCTTCATCAATGGAAAAGGCCAGCGAATTTAATTCGTTGGCTTTTCTATTTTACCTCAACATTATGAATATTGGTATTCCTAAGGAAATAAAAAATCATGAGTTCCGAGTAGGCCTTAGCCCGGCTGGAGTTCATGCGTTATCAAAAGATGGTCATCAAATCTGGTTGGAAACGAATGCGGGATTAGGCTCTGGATTCACAGATGAAATGTATCTCCAGGAAGGTGCCAGCATTTTGCCTAAGGCCGCTGATGTATATGCTATTGCAGACCTAATCATAAAAGTTAAAGAACCTCTTCCTTCGGAATATGATTTAATTAACGAAGACCAAATCATTTTCACCTATTTTCATTTTGCCGCTTCACGCGAATTAACGGATGCTATGCTTCGATCTAGGGCTATTTGTTTTGCCTATGAATCCGTTGAATTGGCTGATCGATCTTTGCCTCTCCTTATCCCCATGTCTGAAGTTGCGGGTCGAATGGCGGTCCAAGTAGGGGCCTATTATTTAGGAAAGCCACAGGGCGGGAAGGGAAAGATGTTAGGTGGCGTTCCAGGAGTCCCACCGGCACAGGTATTGATTTTGGGTGGGGGAGTTGTAGGTACGCAAGCCGCAAAAATGGCTGCCGGATTGGGCGCTAATGTGACCATCATGGATACTAATTTATCCCGTTTAAGGTATTTAGATGAAGTTTTACCTGCCAATGTACACACACAATTTGCTACTTCATACGCCATTCAAAGTCATTTGCCCCAAGTGGATTTGTTGATTGGGGCTGTTTTGTTGCATGGGTCCAAAGCACCCCAACTGATTAAAAAGGAAGATTTAAAGAAAATGGAATCTGGCACAGTTTTGGTGGATGTCGCAGTAGATCAAGGAGGTTGTATCGAAACGTGTAAACCCACTACACATGAAAATCCTGTGTATGAAATTGATGGGATATTGCATTATTGTGTAGCGAATATGCCAGGAGCCGTTCCTCAAACGTCTACTTTAGCCTTAACGCAAGCTACTTTGCCCTATATTCAACTGATAGCAAATTTAGGTTGGCAAGAGGCTAGTACGTCCAATGAAGCATTGAATAAAGGATTGACTATTTATGAAGGAAAATTATTCCATCCAGGCTTGGCCGCTTCGTTTAATTTATAATTCCCAAAATTTTAATCCTTTTATTTTCAAAAGTTCCAATTGTTGTAAACTGATTTGTAAATAAATATTTTCTTTTTGCCACGCAAGCCGATCATGGACTTTATGAATGAGTCCATTGCCAAAACGAAAATTTAGTCAAAAAACCGCTCATGGAAATTGACCAAAAACAATTCGTGTGTGGACCGGGTGATTGCCGTATAAAGCCAACGAATATATTCCGCGTCGATTTGTTCCTCTTTTAAATACCCTTGGTCAACAAAAACAGCGCCCCACTGGCCACCTTGTGACTTATGGCACGTTAATGCATAGGCAAATTTTACTTGTAACGCATTTAAATAGGGGTCTTTTTTAATGGCCTCCATACGCTCTTTCTTTTTTGTAAGGTGCGCATAATCGTTGCAAACGGAATCATACAATTTTTTATTTCCATCTTTTCCTAAGGCCGATTCTGAGGAATGCAAAGTATCTAAGAGAATTTTTGCCTCTACTTCAGGATGTTCCTCATAATCACAAAGCCTTAAAGACACTTGTAAAAATCGGAAGCCATGCATGTCTTCTTCCTTTTTGATTTTCATCACTTCCACAAAATCACCATTCGCTAAAAATCCAGCAGGGGAATCTTCGTCTAGCCAATGGTAATTATTACGTACAATCATGAGTAAATCGCCACTCGAAATTTCATCTTCTTGATATAATATGGTGCGCCTAACAAATTGATTGTACATCACTGCACTTTTGTTGGAACGCGTTAATAGAATCGTATTCTCTTTGCCAAATTTCCGAAAGGCGTAGTGCATTCCATCTTCCATTTTTTCACCGGTCATTCTGAAGAAATCCTTGAATGAAGCGGTATTGAATTTAATTTGAGTCGATTTTTCATGCAATAACAGGCGTAGCTCCGTTGCATTATATAGAATTCCGGATTGTGAATCTTGGCGCATGACGTCCACTAATTCATGTTCCATGACTTCCATATGGAATTCTTGGCTTATATAATCTTTGGATAAAGCTGGGGAAAGCGATTTACCCACGGGAGGAAGTTGGGCCGTATCCCCCACAAAAATGAGTTTATTCCCATTATGACCATTTTCTGGATTGGTAAATACATATTCAATTAAATCGGTCAATAGGCTATTGAAACCAAACTCTGCTTCATCGGTAATCATGGAGGCCTCATCCACGATGAACACCGTATTGGTCGCATAATTGTTCATTCGTTGAAATGTAAGCGTCCCAGAACTTGGATTACTTACTTGCCGATAGATTTTTTTATGAATCGTACTGGCTTTTTTCTTTGAGTAATTGGCCATCACCTTCGCAGCCCTACCGGTGGGAGCAATTAATTGGGTCTTATATTCAAAGGACCCTAAAATTTTAATTAATGTCGATATAACCGTTGTCTTTCCCGTTCCCGCATACCCTTTAATAATAAAAGTTAAGGGAGCCCACTCATCTTGATTTAAGATAAAGCCACTTAATTTTTCAAAAAGTTGGACTTGGGAGGGTGTTGGCTCAAAAGGAAATTTTTGACGTAAAAGAAAGGAAGGGCTTTGGCTTGAGCTCATTTTGTTAGATTAAACGAATTTACAAAATAGCGGCTGAAACCGAAAGGGATTTAGCTAAACTCAATTCTCTAAAAACGTTAATCAAGCAAATATGGGAGTAGCTTGATAATTCGTCAACTAAAATATCAGTTTCCTGAATTTTATTTTCGTCGATTAATCTAGCTCTTGTGGTACCCCAATGCAAGGGATTTTTAGGCGTATACCAAATTCCGTTTTTCAAGAAAGCGAGATTGGCGATGGTGCAATCTTGAATTTTCCCATCTAACTCAAAGATCACTTCATCCACCTCTTTGTTTTCTGTTAAGGTATGTTCAAAATAAGATCGGTCAGCCCATTTAAAACCATAGTCGAATTCACCGGTGTTTACGAGCTTTAATACCGCTATTGGTTTCTCCTGATAGGGAATAAATTCAATGGATTTAATTAATTCCTCGTATATAATTCTGCAACGGTATATTCCTATTGTCGGGATCGTTTGTTTTGTTAAAATTTCTTCAAGGTTAATCGGATTAACATCAGGATAAAAAGATTCAAATGTTTCATGAACCCTTTTTTGGTGATAAGGCAAATTTTTCAATAGGCCATTTTCAATACATATTGTTTCTAAAAATGAAAACATGTTAAAAGGGTAGATAAACTTTTTGAATTAATTCTTGATATTCTTTTTTAGCATCAGAGAAAATGGTAATCCCTCCTCCGCTTTTATAAGTCATTTGGTTTTCTCTTGTTTCAATATACCTAATCATGACGCCAGAATCAAATAATTGTCCGTCAAACATACCCATAATTCCGGTATAAAATCCTCTTGGGTAATCCTCCACATCATCAATAATCTTTAAGGTCGACTTTTTAGGAGCTCCAGAGATAGATCCAGCGGGCAATAATTGTGTTAATATTTTTCCAAATTTACCCTTAAATTCATCTAATAATTCGCCTGAGATTAAGGATGACATTTGCCATAAATTACCTTCGTTGGTTTTTACTTGATCGATAAACTTGTATTTTTCCACTTGGATAGGGAAGGCCACTTGGCTTAAGTCGTTTCGAATAAGATCTACAATGGTCGCGTGTTCTGCCTGCTCTTTGACATCATTAATCAAATTTTCAGGGCTCGAATGATTCGCCACGGCCAAAGTCCCTTTCATAGGGAATGATTTTATTTTATTCTCTTCAATCTGTATGAAACATTCGGGTGAAAAAACGGTAAAAAATTCAGGAACCAATAGTTTATAACGTGCTTGCGCAATCGCATAAATTTCTTCAATACTCATATTGGATTCAATTTGAGTAGGTGCAGTTAAATTGGTTAAAAAGGAATCACCGCGTTGAATGGCTTGTTGGA
>JBIKRO010000011.1:0-46640 GCA_044349095.1 Aquirufa sp.
AAATTCACAAAACTTTTATTTTGTTGACTATTCCTCTAAATTAGCATTTACAAGAATACTTACTAACCAAAAAATTTATGCAATCCCAAGGTTTACAAACGTTAGATTACCTCGTATTTTTATTTTATTTCGTTGTGGTGGCAGGCTATGGATACTGGATTTACCAACGGAAACAAGCTTTAATTACTACTTCAAACGATTTTTTCTTGGCCGAGGGCTCATTGACTTGGTGGGCGATTGGCGCTTCTTTAATTGCGTCCAATATTTCAGCTGAACAATTTATAGGTATGTCTGGGAATGGCTTCCGACTAGGTTTGGCAATTGCCACGTATGAATGGATGGCTGCAGCTACTTTATTGATTGTGGCTATTTTCTTTATGCCTATCTATTTAAAAAATAAGATTTTCACGATGCCTCAATTCTTGGCGCAGCGGTATAGTCCTTCCGTGAGTTTAATCATGGCCATTTTTTGGTTGATGCTTTATATTGCCGTTAATCTTACGTCGATTTTATATTTAGGAGCCTTGGCTATCACGACTATTTCAGGCATTGACGTGACCATTTGTATGATTGGTATGTCGGTTTTTGCGATCATCATCACCTTAGGAGGGATGAAAGTGATAGGTTATACAGATGTAATCCAAGTATTTTTCTTGGTTTTGGGTGGCTTGGCCACTTCGTATTTGGCCTTGACCATGGTGACAGATCGCTTTGGTGGATCCGGTGTATTTGACGGAATAGGCCATTTGTTGAACAAAGCTCCCGAGCATTTTCACATGATTTTGAATAAGGATTTAGGCCCTGATGGCAAATTATTAAATCCTAATTACCCAAGTTTACCCGGTTTGGCGGTATTGGTTGGCGGTATGTGGATTATCAATTTAAATTATTGGGGATGTAATCAATACATTACTCAAAGAGCTTTAGGTGCTGATTTAAATACGGCTCGTAATGGTATTCTATTTGCAGCCTTTTTGAAACTAATGATGCCTATCATCGTTGTTTTACCGGGTATTGCCGCCTATTTATTATACAAGGATGGCATGTTCCAAACGGAAATGTTAAAGGATGGAGTTTTAAACCAAGATAGCGCGTATCCTGTGTTATTGAATTTATTGCCAACAGGCCTCAAGGGATTGTCATTTGCAGCATTAACTGCTGCGGTAGTTGCGTCGATGGCTGGAAAAGCAAATTCCATTTCAACCATTTTTACGCTCGATATTTATAAGAAATACTTGAACCCAACGGCAAATGAGGAAACCTTAGTTCGTGTCGGGCGGATCGCTGTTGTCGCGTCAATGGTTGCTGCAGTGGTTATTGCCCCTTTAATGGGTATCGATAAAAAAGGTGGTTTCGAGTTTATTCAAGAATATACGGGATATGTATCTCCAGGTATTTTCGCATTGTTTACCATGGGTTTCTTTTGGAAGAGAACGACGTCAAAGGCTGCTTTATTTGCACTTTTAGGGGGAGTAACTTTTTCCATCATTACCAAGTTTATTCCTACTTGGACTGGATTAAATGATACCATGTTTTATACAGCTTTTGCCGATGAAACCGGTACCATGATGATTCCATTTATGGACCGTATGGGTTGGGTATTTATATTCTGTATTGTTTCGATGGTGGTCATTACCTTATCAGATCCTGAAAGCAAAAATAATCCACAAGGATTAGAGATCGACGCCAAAATGTTCAAGTTATCGCCAACCTTCATTTTTGGAACCGTGGTGATTTGCTTGTTTTTAACTTTGGTATATACCTATTTTTGGTAATCAATTTTTAGAAATACAATGGGTTATTTAACTTTAAGTTGAATAACCCATTTTTTATATATGAAAAAGGAGCAAATACTTTTTGAAGAAAGCCAAGGATTCAATCAATGGTGGATCTGGGCAATCATATTGGGCGCCATGGGTGTTTCCATTTACATCAATATTCAAACGATTCAAATGGCTGATTCACTTTTTAATTGGATAAATTTTAGTTTAATTATTTCTGTATTTATCATTCCCGTCTTATTTTATTTCTTAAAGCTTAAAACAAGAATAGATGAGAATGGAATCTATGTGCGATTTATCCCCTTTCATTTGAAAGAGATTTTTATTGCGTGGGATCAATTAGAAAATTGCAGCGTAAGAACTTACAGCCCCTTGGGCGAATATGGAGGTTGGGGGATCAAATATGGTCTTGGAGGTGCGGGAAAAGTCTATAATGTGAGTGGAAACCAAGGTTTACAATTAGTCTTTAAGGATGGATCCAGGTTGTTAATTGGCACCCAAAAGCCAGAAGAATTACAAGAAGTCATCAAAAAAATCGCTTTGTTTCCTTCGAATAAATAGGTTTTTGGGGCTTACCTTTCAGCTAGCTTAAATCACCTTTTACGATTAGCAAAAATTAAAGCGCTATCTTTGTGAAAATTATGAGGATGATGTTTTATTTCTCATAGCACACATTCTTATAAAATTTATGACATTTGAATCATTAAGCCTCATTGAGCCAATTTTACGGGCGCTCAAAGAAGAGGGATATAGTATACCCACACCCATCCAGGCACAAGCCATCCCCATTGTTCTTAAAGGAGCAGATTTATTGGGCTGCGCACAAACAGGAACTGGAAAAACAGCTGCATTTACTTTACCGATTATACAAAGATTATTGTCAAATAGACCTCAAGGTGTCCGTAGGACAGTAAAAGGTTTAATTGTTACCCCCACAAGGGAACTTGCCATACAAATCGGCGAAAGTTTTAATGCTTACGCCCGACATACCAATTTAAAATGTACCGTTATTTTTGGCGGTGTAGGTCAAAGTCCCCAAGTTTCTGCCTTACGAAATGGGGTAGATGTTGTTATCGCAACTCCAGGCCGATTATTGGACCTGATGAATCAAAAGCATTTGAGTTTAAACGATGTAGAATATTTTGTCCTTGACGAGGCCGATCGTATGCTTGACATGGGTTTTATCCATGATGTTAAGAAGTTATTAGCGGTTTTACCGCGCAAGCGACAGTCCTTATTTTTCTCGGCCACCATGCCTCCTGAAATTGTAAAATTGGCCAGTACGATTTTGCATAATCCAGCTGAGGTTTCAGTTACTCCCGTTTCATCGACCGTTGACATCATTAATCAATCGGTTTATTTTGTGGACAAAGGAAATAAAAATGCCCTATTACTGACCATCTTACAAGATGAAAGCATTAAAACGGCTTTGGTATTTACAAGAACCAAACATGGCGCAGATAAAGTAGTCAAGGTTTTATTAGCCAAAAGCATCAAAGCCGAAGCCATTCACGGCAATAAATCCCAAAATGCGAGGCAAACAGCCTTGAAAAATTTCAAGGCGCAAACCACACGCGTTTTGGTGGCCACTGATATTGCCGCGAGGGGAATCGATGTGGATGAATTAGAATACGTGATTAATTTCGAATTATCTAACATTGCTGAGACCTATGTACATCGAATTGGTCGTACGGGTCGAGCCGGTGCTAAAGGAACCGCCATTTCATTCTGTGACATTGAAGAAAAAGAATACTTAAGGGATATTGAAAAATTAATAGGTAAAAAAGTACCGATCATCGAGGATCATTTATATCCCATGAAAGTATTTAAAGTTGAGAAGGCCGCAAAAGCACCACAAGGACGCAGTGGAGGTGGACAGCGATCTTCAGCTGATTTCAAACCAAGCAATTCAACTCCCGCCGCATCGCCGAGGTCGTTTGATAAAGCCAAAGGGGGCAAAAAGTGGTACGGGAAGAGCAATAATTATTAATTTCAATGGAGTGGGGGAATAAAACGCTTTTGGTCATTGTAGGTCCTACTGCGGTAGGTAAAACAGATCTTTGCGTCCAATTAGCCCAGGAATTGAACACTGAAATCATTAGTGCCGACTCACGTCAATTTTACAGAGAATTATCGATTGGCACCGCTAAGCCTAGCTTGGCGGATCAAGGTGGCGTTACACACCACTTCATTGATTCCCATTCCATTCATGATTATTTTTCACCAGGTGATTTTGAACGCGAAGCATTATTGCGTGTAACATCCTTGTTTGAACAACATGATTTTGTGATTGCCACGGGTGGATCCGGACTTTACCTAAAGGCATTAGTTGAAGGCTTAGATGAAATGCCCGAAATCGACATGGAATTAAGGAATTCACTGATGTTTAGATTGAAAGAGGAGGGTTTAGATGCGTTAATGGACGAGCTGAGGAAGCGAGATCCTGAATACGCTGGAAAAGTAGATTCAAAAAATCCGCAGCGTGTCGTGCGTGCGTTGGAAGTATGTATGTCAACCTCCAAAACCTATTCAGAATTCAGGAAAAGCAAGTCGGATATTCGTCCTTTTAAGATATTAAAATATTGTTTAGATCGGCCTAGAGAGGAATTATACCAACGAATCGATGCCCGGATGGAAGCGATGCTTGCGAAAGGGCTTGTTGACGAAGCTACAAAATATACTGATTTTCAAACCAATTATGCACTTAAAACTTTAGGCTATAAGGAAGTATATGGTTATTTACGTCAAGAATATGATGAATTTGAATTAATCAGGTTGTTGAAACGAAACAGCCGACATTACGCCAAAAAGCAATTGACCTGGTTTAGACACCAAGATGAATATGTATGGTTACATCCTGACCAAGCAAAAAACCAAATTTTAAAAGATCTAGAGCGATAAAAACGCTTCAAGTCCCCCCTCTAAATTTTGGCAATTTTCGAAACCTTTTGCGGTTAAAAGTTGGCATGCGATATGACTCTGCGTCCCATTGTAACAAATTAATGTATACTTATTTTCAGGGGAAATTTCGTTGATTCGTTGGAGTAAATCATCTAAGGGAATGTGAATTCCCCCTAAATTAAAATCGTCCCATTCTCTTTGCGTTCTAATATCTAACACGGATAGAGTATCCAAGTTTTGCTTGAATGCTTGGGCTGAAATACTATTCATGTTAATATCCGGCTGATTGCCAAGCGACCATTCCGCCAATTAAATTTCGGGGATTTGTAAATCCTTCCGATAACAAATATTCCTTTGCACGACCAGAACGTGCACCAGATCTACAATGAACAATGACTTCTTCGTTTTTCCATGCGTCTATTTCATCTAAACGATCAGCTAATTCACCTAATGGAATTAAGGTAGCTCCAATATTGAATTCGTCAAATTCGTATTCTTCTCTCACATCGATGATGTGTAGTTTTTCGCCTTGATCAATTCGTTTTTTAAGTTCGTCTATTTGAATATCTTCCATGAATTATTGATTTTCTCCGCCTACAACCCAAACATCTATCGCATCTCCTGGATGGATGCTTGTTCCAGTGCATGTGGCGCAACTTTGTTTAAATACAGTTCCAGCTGGGAATTCGCTATTGGCTTCATAGGTTACTTTTCCTATTTTCAAATTCATTCCTGCTAATATGATATTGACTTCGTCCATCGGCTTGCCTACTAAATCAGGCAATTCCATTTCAACATTGGCCGTTCCATTACCTATAAATAAGTCTACAGCAGTGCCTTTGGGTATGCTGGCTCCAGCCTCAATTTTTCTGCCAAAGGCTTGAACTTCAATCACTTCTTTTATTCTTGGGTCATTAACCTCATGCACGATTCCCTTCCTTAAACCTAAGATGAGTAGTTGTTGCTCAGCACTTCGCACAGACAAGCCGACCAATGTGGGCAATTTTATCGTGGGAGGAGTTTCTGAATTAATAGTTATGTATATTTTTCTACCTGATTTGACCAAAGAATTTGGCATCGGATATTGAGACAAAATGGTTAATGGGGGTTTATCAGCGGTGAAAGTACAATCTGAAATTTCATATTCCAACTCATTTTCACTGATCAATTCCTCCATTTTTTCGACGCTCATTCCTTTTAGGTTGGGAACTTTGATGGTTTCGCCGTGGTGTGTACTCCAAGGTAAATAGACAAAAAAGAAGCCAAAAAACAAGACTAAAAATAAGGAAATAATGATCGCTATGTGCGTATAAAGATCTTTCTTAGTTTGAGTCGGAATGATGGCCATATGCTGTTAATTCGAATTTACTGCAAGTTATAATAAATATGTGGCAAATTAGAAATTGTCTAATGGAAAATGCTGCAGCTTTTGGTAAAAAAAAGAGACGCGATTCATCGCGTCTCTTTAGGCTATTAATTCAATTTAAAATTAATATTTAAACACTTTATTTCCAGCCATAACCTCTTGCGTTTTCTCGTCGAAAGTTACGCGCATTCCTGTACGATATGCCGCATTTGACATGATTGTAGCAATGGAATGTTGGTATCCAGCTTCGATAGGAGCATTTGGAGTTTTGCGAGAACGAACACATTCCATCCAGTTTTTGATGTGGTTGAATGTTAATTGGTCTCCACCGGTATTAGCACTTGTTTCAACTACAATAGCTTCACCCAATTTCATGCTTGGTAATAGGTTGGCTTGCATACCCATTTCCTTCGCATCTCTTTCGCGAAGTCCACCATTCGGTGAAATTGTGTTTGTGTCAAGATTTAATTCACCTGCATTTGAATAATAGATTTCTTTTGTTCCACCGGCTCCATTTGAGAAGCGAGAAGTAAATTGAACTTGGAATCCTTTTGTTTTATCATCTGAAGGGCCGTAATCAAACACAGTTGTTTGCGTATCTGCATTTACGCGACCATCATTCCATTGGTAAATACCTCCGTTAGAAACGGCAGAACGAGGATGTGTTAAACCAGAGAACCAGTGTACGGTATCAATTTGATGCGACATCCATTGGCCCGAAATGCCAGATGAATATGGCCAAAATAAACGATATTCTAAATATTTACGTGGATCAAACGTATCTTTTGGACGGTTTAGCAAGAAACGATTCCAATCAATATCTGACTCCTTTAAAACTTTAGTTAACGCTGGACGTCTCCATCTACCTGGTTGGTTTACGTTCCAAAGCAACTCTACCATTTTGATATCTCCGAATTTACCTGATTTGATAAAATCTTCAGCAGCAAAATAATTGGTTCCTGAACGACGTTGAGATCCTATTTGTACAATTTTATTGGATTCTTTTACCGCCTTTAAAACCGCGCGGTTATCTTCCATGGTTTCTGCCAAAGGCTTCTCGCAATACGCATCGCAACCCGCTTTTACAGCTTCTATTAAGTGAATCGCATGTTGGAAATCGGCTGTTGAAATGAACACAGCATCAATACCTTTGGACGCATATAACTCATCATTATTTCGATAAGTCTTCACTTTGGATCCCAATTGGCTTTCGTAATAAGCTGCACCTTCTTCTCTACGGCGATTCCAAAGATCTGAAAGTCCTACCATTTCAAAATTCATCTCTTTCGATAAAGTTTTAAATGGTCCTACGTGTGAGGAACGGTGACGATCTGAAAAACCAACGGCAGCCACGCGCACACGGTCATTGGCACCTAAAATCTTGCTATAAGATTTAGGGCTAAAGGCAAAAGTACCTAGCGAAGCTATTGCACTTTTTTGAATAAATTCTCTTCTTTCCATGGTAATAGGTTTATAATTTTATTTAATTTCTCTAATTTTTATGTTTTTGTAAAAAACTGAATCTCCGTGCTCTTGGAACAAGATAGGGCCAGCTGCTTGAGCACCATAACCTTCCCATCTTGAATGTTTGCTATGTGCCACTAACACTTTGTAAATATTGCTATTTCTTTCGTATTCTAACACTTTAAATCCATTTAACCAGTGTTGAACGATGTTGTTTGGATAAACGATGATACGTCCTTGATTCCATTCGCCTATTTTCTTTTGAAAACGTTTGTCGTTTTTATTCGATGGAATGATGTCATATAAACTGGCAAGGGTACGATTACCTACCTTGCCTAATTTGGCATCTGGATGTTTCTCGTCATCTAAAACTTGGTATTCTAAGCCGATCGCCGACATGCCAGAAGCATATGTTTCGTTAACAAAATATTTAACGCCAGAATTTGCTCCTTCGGTAAGTTTAAAATCAAATGCTAATTCAAAAGCCCCATATTTATCGTTGGTCAATATATCACCTCCGTTGCCAGATTCTTTTCCACCAGAAGAATTTACGTGTAACATTCCTTCTTCTACCGTCCAAACTTTAGGAGGAGCAGTGGTTTTAAAGGCAGATCTGAACCCAGTCAAATCTTTTCCATTAAACAATAATTTAAATCCTAAGGATTTTTCTTGCTCTGAAAGTGTATTCAATGTATAGTTTTCCACGGGAGTCACACCATCTGCTGGGCGTGGTTGCATATCCTTGCCTGTTTGAATGCGAACATTTTTCCACATAACCTGCTTTCCAGCGGTAGCTTCTTTTCCAATCGCGTGCACTTGAAGGGCAATAAAACCTTCTGGTGTCATGTCGTCGATCAAATTGGCCACCGGCACATCATTAATCCAAGTACGAATCACACTGCCAATCGCCTCGATGCGATATTTATTCCAAGCGTCACGCTTGAAAGCTTTTTTAGCGGCAGGATTCATTTCGTTTTGGTATAACCAACCTCTACGTGCTTCGTCGTAGATACCGCCGGACCAACCGCGATCCGAGGGATCTATTTCTACTTGGTATCCATGAACGCGGCCATTGTTAAATTCTGGTTTTGATAAACTACGGATTTGAATACCTGAATTCATGGAGTTGTCCACTTTTAATTCTAATTCAAGGATGAAATCACCGTACGTTTTTTCAGTAGTCATGAAAGAATTAGGGGTGTTGGCTACGGTTGTGCCGATAATCACTCCATTTTTAATTTCGTATTTCGCTTCGCCATTTAATTGCTTCCAACCCTTAAACGTTTTTCCGTCAAAAAGATTGGTCCATTTTTGCGCTTGCATGGCAGTTGGTATAAGCATCACTGCCACAAGCATAGAGTAAATTGTTTTTTTCATAATTCTATTTAAAGGTATATTTCTATTTCTTATAAAGATATAACCAATATTTTTTTACTCAAATTTTTATCTACAAATAGATTATTTTTAACGAAGTTTTTTAATGTTAATCTATTATTTTTGTAGATTATTAATTGGAATTTATGAAAAAACAGACTCAATCGATCCGAATCCAGGTACCTAAGTCCCTTAATCGAGAACATTCTGTGCCTCTTTATTTAACGTCTAGTTTTACGTTTGAAGATGCAGAGCAAAGCAAAGCCGTTTTTGCGGAAGAAATAGAAGGAAATATTTATTCGCGATTTATGAATCCCAATGTGGATGAGTTTGTTTCAAAAATGTGTGTGTTAGAGAATGCGGAGGATGGAATTGCTTTCTCAACTGGAATGGCCGCCATATTTGCTTCGATGGCTGGTTTATTGAAATCAGGAGATCATATTATCGCTTCCAAAGCTTTGTTTGGTTCAGCGATTCAAATATTAACTAAAATCACTACGAAGTGGGGCATCGAATGCACATTTGTTACAGGGAGTTATTTAGGCGCTTGGAAAAGCGCAATTAAGCCTAACACAAAATTCATGTTTTGTGAGAGTCCTTCCAATCCAGGTTTAGAGCTTATCGACATACAAGCGCTGAGTGATTTGAAAGCTGGAAAGGATATTGTTTTGGTGGTCGACAATTGTTTTGCTACGCCTATATTACAAACACCATTGGATATGGGCGCTGATTTAGTCATTCATTCGGCGACTAAATTTATCGACGGACAAGGGCGAGTGTTAGGCGGGATTATTTGTGGTAAAAAAGAGTTGATTCAAGAAATACGTTTTTTTGCTCGACATACGGGTCCATCACTATCGCCATTTAATGCATGGGTTTTGTCAAAAAGCTTAGAATTGCTTGATTTAAGGATGCAAAAGCATTCGGAAAATGCGATGGCTTTGGCCTTAGCTTTAGACGGTCACAAAGCGCTTAATTCGGTTAATTATCCTTTTCTTCCCGCACATCCGCAATATGAATTAGCCAAAAAGCAAATGAAATATGGGGGTGGAATTATTACCATCGACATAAAAGGTGGATTTGAAAAGGTAAATGCCTTTTCGAAACAATTGAAATTTATAACGATTTCATCCAATTTAGGGGATTCTCGTACCATTATGACACATCCGGGCTCAACGACCCACTCAAAATTGTCTATTGAAGATAAGGCTGAAGTCGGTATTACAGATGGGTTGGTTCGGATCTCGGTTGGCCTAGAACATATCGACGATTTAATTGAGGACATCACACAAGCCTTAAATAAACTATAATGTGGATCGCTCTACTTATTTGCCTTGTTTTAATCAGCCTTAATGTGGTGGTCGGCGTATATGTGGAGCGAAAATTATCAGCATTTATGCAGGACCGTTTGGGCCCGACAGAAGTAGGAAAATGGGGACTTTTGCAGGTTTTTGCCGACTTGCTTAAATTATTACAAAAGGAGGATATTGTGCCTTATGCTGCCCAAAAAAAGCTTTTTCTTGCGGCACCCTGGATTATATTTCTCTCTATTTTTGGGGCTTTTTCAGTCATTCCCTTAAGCTCAGGAGTTTGGCTTCAAGGTAGCCAAACGGAAATGGGTTTAATGCTCCTGATGGGGATTATATCGTTGGATACGCTGGGCATATTGCTGGCAGGCTGGACGTCCAATAATAAATATTCGCTGTTAGGGGCGATACGTTCGGCGGCCCAACTCGTTTCCTATGAAATACCGTTGGGACTCTCCATTTTATCAGTTGTCATTTTATCATCTAGTTTGAATTTGCAGGAGATCGCGGGCCAACAAGGTATTTTTGCTGAGGGGGAACAATATTTATTTGGCATTAAATATACAGGTATAGAAGTGGGAAGCATGGGCGGAATTTTGACTTGGAATGTAGTCCGAATGCCTTTTATGTTCTTTTTATTTATCGTCTTTTTTATTGCCAGTTTAGCTGAAGCCAATCGGGCTCCCTTCGATATTCCAGAAGCTGAATCCGAATTAGTGGGTGGTTTTCATACCGAATATTCAGGGATGCGTTGGGCATTATTATTTTTATCTGAGTACGGTATCATGTTGCTAGTCAGCATATTAGGAGTGATCCTTTTTTGGGGTGCTTGGTATTCGCCCTTTCCTAATATAGGTAGTCTTACATTAGCTGATTGGACCAACGGAACCCCGGGAACTGTGTTGGGAACAGCCTTAGGTTTTTTCTGGCTGATGCTGAAATCGTATATTCTAATTGCCTTGCAAATGTGGATTCGCTGGACGCTTCCTAGGTTGCGTGTAGACCAACTTATGTACTTGTCTTGGAAAGTTTTGACTCCCATTGCTTTATTTTTCGTCGCAATATCCTCGGTTTGGTCGCTATTAAAGTAAATTCTATCGTGGAATTTTCGTATTTTTAGTTTTAACTACTTCTTATTTTATGAATAAACTCTTACTTAGAGTCCTTCCTATCTTTTTATTAATTGCCGGAAGCCAATTCTCATTCGCACAAACTACTACATTGCCCTCTGTTTATGGTCGTGTCTTAGACGCTCAAACTGGCGAACCCTTGCGAGGTGCTGATATATCCGTGGATTTTAAAAAATCGGGTGTTTCTACTGACTCTGCAGGTCGATATCGTATATTTCTTCCCTTTGGTGAATATGTTTTAAAAGTTGGTCATGTGGGCTATAATCCTTATCGGACTAAATTTTATCTGAAAGCCGATTTCGAATTAAATGTTCAATTGAATGATGTGACGAAGCAATTAGAAGAAGTCATTGTTTCAAGTGCGTCAACCAAACGTGATATTCAAACTCCTTCTTTAGGTGTGACCGTGTTAAGTTTAAAAGGAATTAAAAAATTGCCTACGATGATGGGTGAGGTGGACGTCATTCGAAGTTTACAGACTTTGCCTGGGGTTTCATCAGTGGGCGAGGGTGCGAATGGACTTAATATTCGAGGAAGTAATGTAGATCAAAATCTAATCTATATAGACGATACCCCTATTTTTAACCCGACGCACATGTTTGGTTTGTTTTCTGTTTTTGCTTCCGATGCGATTCGAGATTTAGAATTATATAAAGGAGGTATCCCAACGCGTTTTGGTGGTCGTTCGGCTTCCGTCTTGGATATCAAAATGATTGAGCCCAATACAGATAAGTTCAAAATGCAAGGTGGTATCGGATTAGTCTCTAACCGAATTTTGGCTGAAATACCTATTATCAAAGAGAAGTTATCGGTTATGGTCGCTGGTCGTTTGTCATTAAATGATTTTATGTTTAAGTGGTTTGCACCTGATTACTTGAAAAACATTCGTGCCAATTTTTCTGATGTGGCTACCAAAGTTTTTTATAGACCCAACACTAAGAATACGATTTCATTTTCTAGTTACTTAAGTCAGGATTACTATCGAGTGGATTCATTGTTTAGCATTGAAAATGTGATTGCCAAACGTACCTCGTTTGATTATGGCCACACCAATTTTGCGATACATTGGAATCATTATTTTTCCGAGAAGCTTAATTTGATGTTAAGTGCGGCAAGTACCGTTTATAAGACGAAGACTTATGCTCCTGATACGGTTAATACGATTGATTTAAATAGTTTTATCAAATACAAAAACCTATCGGCAAGTTTTGATTTTCAGCCGAATGATAAGCATAAGATGAATTTTGGCGCTACGATTACGCGATATGATATTGATCCAGGTTCTTTAAACATTGGTGTTGTTTCCCGCGTGGCTACCGTTAAAATTCAAGATGAGCAATCGATGGAGGCCGCAATTTATGCCGATGATGAGTTTAAAATGAACGAGACCTTTACCATTCAATATGGGTTGCGTTATTCACAATATTGGCGAATTGGTGCAGGAACGTTTAATGAATATATGCCCAATCGCATGCCTTCATTAAATTCCGTCATCAATAAAAAGACCTATGCGGATGGTGAGGTTATGTCTACATACGGTGGATTTGAGCCACGTTTAACGATGAAATATTCGATCGGCGAAAATACAACGATGAAATTTGGGTATAATCGGATGCAACAGTTTTTTCAATTGCTTTCTAATAATACAACTCCTTTGCCTACATCTCGTTGGAAAACAGCTGATCAGTTTATTAAGCCCCAACAGAGTGATTTTCTATCTTTGGGTTTATTTAAAACCTATAATGAAAACGTCTATGAAGCATCTTTAGAGACCTATTACCGAGATGTTCGCAATACCCTTGATTTTATTTCTGGGGCTAATTTGCAATTAAATCCTAACATTGAAACTCAGTTGGTGACTGGAAAGAGTAAAGCCTATGGAGTTGAATTAATGGTTCAAAAGAAAAAGGGGGAAGTCAGTGGTTGGGTTTCTTATACGTATGCACGTGCCTTTAGTCAAATGATCGGTGATTTTCCTGAGGTACAGTCCATCAACGGCGGAGATTGGTTTGCGACCAATTATGATAAACCTCATACGTTTAATATGATGTTGAATGTTCAGCCAACAACGCACCATAGCTTTTCATTTACTTTTGCCTACAATACGGGTAGACCCTTTTCATCGCCTTCTGGTATGTATGAAATTGGGGCTAAAAAATATCCAGTATTTCAGGAGAGGAATAATGACCGTATTCGAGATTACCACCGTTTAGATTTTTCTTGGACCATTAATAATCCGTCGATGAAAAGTCAGCGCTGGGAAGGAAGTTGGGTTTTTACGGTCTACAACCTTTATGGCAGACAGAATCCTTATTCGGTATTCTTTAAATCTTCCAAAACAGGTCTTAGAGCTTATGAGCTAAGCGTGTTTGCCGCCCCTTTTATTTCTCTTACGTACAATTTTAAATTTTTATAGAGATGCCTACTCATTTATTTCGATATATACTTTTTTCTTCTATCATTGGCATGATTTCTTGGGCTTGTATCAACCCCATTATGGATTTCAAGCAAATTGATTCCACTTCTTACATGACCATTGAAGCTGACATTTCTGATGATGCGGCTTTAAATAAAATTCGAATTACAAGTTCAGCGAATCGAATTATTTCTCAAAATCCCTTGGCAGTAACGAAAGCTGAGGTCTATATTTTGGATCAAACTGGGGCAAAAACTATTTTCAAAGAAGGGACTGCCTTAGGCACCTATTTGCCACCCGTAGGTTTTGTGGGTAAAGTGGGTTCCACCTATCGATTATTTGTTAAAACCCTTACTGGGAAGCAATATGAAAGTGTTGAGGAAAAAATGATTCCAGCTCCTGAAATTGAAAATATTGTTACTCAGTTTGAGGTGCGTGATCAATACGCAAAAGTAGATCCTCGGCGAAATGGTTTTTCAGTGTATGTCGATTTTAAAGATAGTCCCCAGGAAGGAGATTTTTATATGTGGAATTGGAGGCATTTTGAAAAGATTTCAATCTGTGAAACCTGTGAGGGTGGAGCTAAATGGAATTTCAAATCCAATGTTTGTGTTGCTCCAGCGATGCCTACGGAAGAGATTTTAAATTATTTGTGTAATGGAAATTGCTGGGATATAACTAATAACGCAGATTTAAATGTGTTTTCGGATGTGCTGACCAACGGACAGAAAATTACGGGACGCCAAGTAGCTCGAGTGCCTTTTGATGGGTATTCGCCTTATTATTTACGTTTAGAACAGCGTTCAATCACTAAGAATGCATTCAATTTTTATCAATCCTTAATTGCTCAGGTACAATCTAGTGGATCTTTATTTGACGTTCCTGCTGAGACTCGATTTAGTATGAATATTAAGCCTATGACAGATCCTAAGGAAAGAGTATTGGGTATATTCAATGTCTTTTCTGTTCGTAAAAAGATTTACTTCATTGATCGGTTAAAGAGTGTCCCTAAGGAAGAATTTGCTTTAATCACGTTTTTGACGGGAGAAATTTATACGTGTCCTCCTGGTTCTGTGAATTGTCAAGATCGCGTTCCTTGCGTAGAATCAGCTTATCGAACAAAAATTACTCCAGAAGGATGGATTTTATAATTTTTGAATGATCTTTGTGCTTTCAAATTTTTCCTATGGTAGGTGTATTAATCGTTAATTTAGGGACTCCAGATGATCCAGGAACTCCTTCAGTACGTAAATATTTACGTGAATTTTTGATGGATGGTCGAGTAATCGACATTCCATACTTGATCCGTTATATTTTAGTTAAGGGAATTATTGCTCCATTTCGAGCACCCAAATCAGCTAAAATTTATAAGGAATTATGGGAAGAACGCGGCTCACCTCTGAAATTTTATGGGGAAGATGTGGCACGCGACCTACAAGCGAAACTTGGTGATTCCTATTATGTGCGCTTAGCCATGCGATATCAGAGTCCTGATTTAGCTACTGCTATGGCGGATATGGAAGCCAAAAATTTAAAGAAATTAATTGTCATTCCATTTTTTCCACAATATGCTTCTGCTTCTACAGGTTCTGTATTTGAACGAGTGATGCAATTGATGTCCAAATGGCAAGTAATGCCATCACTTTCCATTGCGAGTTATTTTTATGATCATCCCACATTCTCAAGTTATTTTGCCGCTAAAGCAGCGAATTACCAAAAGGAGGTTGACTTTGATTATTATTTATTCTCTTACCATGGAATTCCTGAACGACATGTGCGAAAGGGTGATTTAACTAAAACGACTTGTGTTTTTGGTACTTGTTGCGATTCAATCACCGATAAAAATCATGGTTGCTATCGGGCACAATGCCATGAAACGACCCGTTTGATCGCCGGTAAAATGGGACTAAAGCCTGGGACTTACAGTACTTCGTTTCAAAGTAGATTAGGCCGCGATCCTTGGCTTAAGCCTTATACGGACGAAGTGATTCCTAAATTGGTGGCTGATGGACATAAAAAAGTATTGGCGTTCTCGCCTGCTTTTGTGGCTGATTGCCTAGAGACAACGATTGAGGTAGGAGAGGAGTATAAAGAAATATTTGAAGAGGCAGGTGGCGAACACTGGCAACTAGTAGAAAGTTTAAATAATTCTCCTGAGTGGGTAGGTTTATTAGAGGACTTGGTAAAAAAATCATAAAATGCTTTATTTAATTCTTTCTGTGGTATTTTCAGTTCTGTTGCTCGTGAATTTCAGAGCACACGCTAAGTTCCAAGTGGATACACGTATTGCCATTTTATTGAATTATCCGGTTTGTTTTTTGACAGCCTATTTTCACCAGCCTTCTGCTATTCCATTTCATTGGCCTTCCAATGTGGATACCTTTTTGTTAATGGCGATGGGCGTGGGATTTGTCATTACCTTTTTATTGTCTGGTTTTTCTACTCAAAAAAATGGAATGGCGCCTACTTCGTTGGCCAACAATATTTCGCTGGTTATACCTGTATTAATTAATCTATTTATTTTAAAAACGGGTGGCGAGATTAATTGGTCCATTGCCTTGGGATTGGCTTTTTCTTTTGCGGCCATTTATTTCTGTAGTCCGCAATTGACTTCAGCAGATGGAGTTAAACCCGTAGTGTGGTTATTATTAGCCGTTTTTATCGCTTATGGTTTGACTAATACGTTATTTAGTTATCTCAATAGCTCATTGACCTATTTTGTAGGGGGGACTTTACCTTTCATCATGATGATACTGATCGGTAGCATGCTCAGCTCGGCGATTGTGCTTATTTGGAAATCGGTCAATGGTACATTAGCCTGGAATCGGAATTCAGTCCTAGCTGCTATTCCATTAGGTTTGCCCAATTTCTTTTCTTTCTATTTTCTTTTGAAAGCCTTAGATGCCTATCAAAACAATGCCGCTGTCGTACTGACAATGTATAATTTAAGTGTGATTCTCTTGAGCGCGTTGACGGCTTATGTATTTTTTAAGGAGCGCTTGACGAACCGACAATGGATTGGTTTGGCGATTGGTTGTGTGGGGATAGCCTTGTTGAACGGTTTGTAGAGACGCGATACTTCGCGTCTAAAATTTTAATACCTAATACTTATTGCCTATTACCTATTACCTATTACCTATTACCTCTTACCTCTTACCTATTACCTATTACCTATTACCTATTACCTCTTACCTATTACCTATTACCTATTACCTCTTCCTTTTACCTCTTACCTATTACCTATTACCTCTTACCTCTTACCCCTTACCCCTTACCTATAACCTATTACCTATTACCTATTACCTATTACCTTCTTACCTAACTACAGTACATTCGCTGTCTGCTCCTTAATCTTCTCCAACTCATCCTTCATATTCACGACCAAACGCTGTATTTGAGAATCATTCGCCTTGGATCCGATCGTATTAATTTCCCGACCGATTTCCTGCGCCATGAAGTTGAGCTTCTTGCCATTTCCCTCTGCCAAGATATCAATGAAATATTCTAAATGCGTACTTAAGCGCACTTTTTCCTCTGAAATATCAAATTTTTCGATGTAATAAACGACTTCCTGCTCAAAGCGATTTTTATCGAAATCTTCATTTAAGCCGAGTTCAAGGAGCGACTTTTTCATGCGCTCACGAATCCCCGGCATACGAATTAAATCCTGTTCCAATACTTGGTCTAAGCCTGATTTAATGGATGCGATATACTCTCTAAATTTATCTTCTACAATTTTACCCTCGCGAGCACGGAATTCCTTGCACTCGGCAACGGCCTCTTGGATCGCCTCAAAAATCACTTGCCACAAAGCCTCTACCTCCTCCTCATTTTCCTCCTTTGTTTCTTGGGAAATGCTCGTGGGTACATTTAAAGCCTGCAAATACAAGGCTCCTTCATCCAAATTTGAAACACCTAATTCAGCAGCTACTCGCTTTAATTCAGCATAATACAAGGCAATATGGCCTTGAGGTAAAATACTGACCTCCCCTCCATCATGATTTTTTTGAATCAGCACGTTTAACTCAATTTTCCCCCGCTCTAATTGTTGGGTTAAAAAATTACGAATTTCAATCTCCCTAGCCGAAATGGATTTTGGAAGCCGACAAAAAATATCTGTAAACTTCGAATTCAAGGTCTTTACCTCCACCCGAATTTGTAATTCTTGCGCCTCTTTTTGGGATTTCCCAAAACCTGTCATCGAATAAATCATATCTTATTTTTAAATGCTAAGCCCAAACCTAAGGCTATAAATAGTAGTAATGCAATGGACGCGGCGGCGTCTATTTTATTGCCCATCTCAACTGAATAGGGCTTAAATTTAAACTCGACTGTGTGCTTTCCTGCAGGAACCAAAAGGCCACGCAATACATAATCAGCTCTTAGGTGATCCACCTCTTTCCCATCGATGTACGCTTTCCAGTCTTTGTTGCCTCTATAGTATATTTCAGAAAATATGGCAAGCGATGGCTTGCTTACATTTGAGGAATAACTAAGGTGATTAGGTTTGTACTCTTTCAAGTAGATAACTCCCACCGTCATAGAATCAGGTGCAAAATTTTGTAAAATGGCTTTGTCCTGTAATTCTAAAATTGCCGTATTTTTAGGATCTATTTTTTCTATACCGGTTAAGGCATCATCCGGAGTATTAGCCCATTGAATATTTTTCACAAACCAGGCATTGCCTAAGGCATTGGGATTTACTTGGGCAATTGGGCTGCCTAATGAATCTGCGCCAATGATATATTTGGTGTTTAACATGTTCAAAACACTCATTTGGGCTGGACTGCCTGCAAAATATTTCTCAATTAACTCTTGATACCGACGAAGTTTGGCCCCGTGATAACCTCCTAATGATTGGTGATAATACGAAGTCGTCGCATCATTCATGAACGAAACGGTTGAATTCAATACTCTGAATTGAGTTTTATCGGCTAAAATTTGTTGGTCTGCAGGACTCGGTTGAACTTGTTCCTCCAACGTGCTTTTGGAAACAAAAGCATCATTCCCAAAATATCGTTTGGCGACTGGTGTTAGGTCAAAAATACTTAAAAGCACTAGGCCAATTAACCAGATCGATTTTTTCACCTTTTTACTCGTTGCTAACCATAAGATACCTGTTCCCAAGGCGATCACAAAAAAGCTTCTTAGTGCATCAGATCTAAACAAAACGATTCTGTCTAATCGAATACTATTCCAAATGGCTGCATTTATATTAGCATCCTGCAAGATCCCAGCTCCATCCTGTGCACCCTTAAAATCAAAAAATAAATCGGGCAACAAAGCAAAAAATAAGCAAATTCCTCCACTTAAGCCAAATGAATATAAGAGCGGTTTTTTGATTTCAATAAAACTTGGTTTCTCTTTGATGAATCTTTGTAATCCTAAAATTCCTAATGCCACTAAGCCCAATTGCACAAAGGAAAGCACCATGGTGATGGCCCTAAACTTATTGAATAGAGGGAAATAGTCAAAAAGAATTCCATTGAAGAAAAAGTTTTTACCCCATGAAAAAGTGATGAATAATAGCGTGACGCTAATGAGCCACCATTTTTCAGCTGTTTTTATATAGAAAGCTGCAAATAAAAATAGGAAAATAACTAAGGCTCCTGCGTAGGCCGGACCTGCCGTATAACTCTGTTCGCCCCAGTAAGTCGGTCCCTTTTTAACAAATCCAAGGACTTGATCTTCGGCCAGACCGGCGTCAACCATCGTTTTGTAGGTGGCTGATTTAGTACCTCCTAAATTTCCTTGGGATGCACCACCTTTGAAATTAGGTATTAATAATGTACCTGTTTCAGAGATTCCATAGGACCAGTCAAAAGCATAATTTTTATCCAAGCCACTCCCTCTTTCTTTGTTGGCCTTCAATTCAGAAGCCCCCCGAGTCGTTTCTTTGCTATATTCATAGTTGTTCCAAAGACGCATGGAATGCGTTCCCACAGCTAATACTAATCCGATGGCCAATAAAATTCCCTTGCCAAACCAGTCGGCCAAGGCTTTATCTTGAATCGCTTTGGAAAACGTATACAGCTTATAGGCCCCAATAATGAAAAACAAATAATAGGTAATCTGGATGTGATTGGCATATAATTCTAATGCCATTCCCATGGAGAAAATGGCAGCGCCCAGCCATTTATTTCGCTCCCAGCAAATCTTGATTCCTGCTAATACAACCGGTGCATAAGCTAAAGCCAATACTTTGGAGGTATGTCCGGCTGGAATAATGACCATATTGTAAGTCGCAAAAGCATATAAAACCGCACCTGCAAATCCCAAAATAGGAGAGGCCCCCATCGCCCACAAAAACAGGTACATGCCTATTAATTGGAGTATAAGTAAGTTGACCGGATTGGGAAACAAATTTGTTAAAAAACTCCCCGCATAACTGGATACACTATATGGATAGCTTCCAGAAATTTGAAAAGTAGGCATTCCGCCAAACATGGAATTAGTCCACCAGGCATCTTCACCACTTGTTTTTTTAAATTGAACGCTCTCTTGGGCCGCCGCTTGTGCTTGTTGGATATCATGTTGGATCAGCACTTTTCCTTGAAATACCGGTCCACAATAAATGAATGCCAACAGGACAAAACCTAATATTACCAGTCCATGGGGGACAAAAGAGCGTAAGTCAATTTTCATACTAATTATTGAATGCTAACAAGTTCAAGGTCAAATGTTAAATCTTTTCCGGCCAATGGGTGATTTGCATCTAAAGTAACATGTGTTTCCGTTAAATCAGTAATAACTACCTCAACTACCTGACCACCATCCTGATGCATATTTAAGGAAGCTCCTAACGCTAATTCGATGTGTGCTGGAATTTGTGAACGTTCTATGCTCACCGTATTTTCTGGAGAATGCTCTCCATAGGCTTCAGCCGCAGGAATGACAATCGTTTTTTTGTCTCCGATGCTCATGCCCGTCACTCCATCGTCGAAGCCTTTGATGACCATACCAGAACCAATTTGAAATTCTAATGGAGTTCTTCCTTCTGAGGAATCAAAAATGGAACCGTCGGTGTGTTTACCCGTGTAATGTACGGCGACCGTATCGCCAGCTTTTGCAATAGACATAAAAAATCGTTAAAAATTAAACAAAGACAAAGGTCAATATTTTTAGCGATTTATTAGGCAATATGGAGGGCATATTTTTGCTGCAATTGCTTAAGTTCGTCTTCGGCAAATTGCAATGATTTTAAAAATTGTTGCTTGGCGGAATCTGTCAACAAATCTTTTAGGGTATGGTAATACTGAATGCCTTCATTTAAATTCGACAAGAAGGTATTGAAATATTTTTTTCGTTTGTCCATTTGTTCCAAACTTATTTCTTCTGTCAGCATTTCTTTAAAATAATCCATGTAGAGGTTTAATTCGGCTATGAACATGTGAGGCCTGCTCGATTTTGTCAAAGTACTAATACGGCCATAAATATGGTCAATCATGGTTTTTAAGGACACAATTTGGGAGAAATTAGCAATATTAGGACCTGGACACATGGTGACCGCCGTTAATTTTTTTAAGAAAATTTCTTTGTAATTGATCGCAGCCGAATTGCTTAAGCCTATACAAAGACACTCTTTGGCTAAAATTTCCTGTTTTTGAGCGACCTTTTGGTTGGTAGTTAATTCGCTTTGCTCAATTTCGGCCAACTTCAATTTCTGGTATTTTTTGGAAGCAGTACAAATAGGTTCTTTCGTGAACTCAGTATTGAATGCAAGGTGTTTTTCCGTGCATGGGCTTCCAGGATTTTTTACCGCGATTCTATTCATTCGCTCGCGGTAGGCGGAGGTTCCCTTGAGGTAGTTAAATCGTACCCCCAAAGGAGAACTTTTACTTAAAATCACATCTTCAGGCTTCGATTTACACAATAAATCCATGGTTTCTGGGTCTACCGTAGTCGCTTCAGGAACTAATAAAAATGGTGTTCCCCAACCCGTACTGTCCATGTGATAATGCTGATGCAAAAAGTAATCTTCTTCGTGCGTACCTATTCCGCCTTGGACTGATAATTTGATCGGATTGATTTTTTGAGGCACGGGCCTTTTTAAGCGAGTCAGTGTGTCGGTGAATTGGGAATAAATCGCGTCAACTAACGCCTGTTTTTTCGCCTTAAACTCTTCCAAAATAGGCCCCAATAAAAAACCATCTGTGGCGAAGGCATGTCCCCCGCAATTCAAACCTGATTCAATTCTAAATTCATGTACCCAAATACCTTTTTTGGCTAAATATTTACCTTGGATCAACGCAGACCTATAATCGTTTACTTTAACAATGATTTTTTTGACTGAATTTCCTTGCGCATCCAAAGAAAAATCCTCACAATGCTCCAAATAATTAAATAGTCGTGGATTCATTCCCGCTGAAAAGACAATACTGGATTGACTTAAATTACTTTGTGCATAGCCTCTGAGTGCGGCGATGGCGTCCGAGTTTTCATCCAAAATTTCACCCTTTTGATTTGGGTTACTTTTGTCCAATTTTGTCATGATGTTAACATCAATGCTACCTGGGACGATTTGAGTTCTTAAATAATCCTGTAATTTGATTTTTTTACACAGAATTTTAGCCGAATTCATTTCTAAATAAGCTGATTTTAGCAAGCTGCTAGACGGAAGCATCTCGAAATACCGATCAATTTCATTTCCCTGACCAAAGCTTTCTTGCTTGATGACATCGATCTGATTGTTAACGATTTGATTGACTAAATTTAAATAATCACAAATTCGTTTAGCCCGATAATCCTCTACATCCTTAGAAATGGGTTGGAACGGCAATCCAAGACTCTGATAATAATGCTTGCGCATTAATTCAATTAAGTGGTCTTCTGCTATGGAAATGACTGATGATATTCCAAATCTGGCTACTTTAATCGGCGTATCTACCGTAAAAGATAAGCCCATCACTGGGATATGGAACGTGTGTGCTGGAGATTGTATGGAGGAGTGAGTCATGTTGCTGTTTTAGGCACAGCAAAATTACGGCTAAGTCAAAATTTAAAACTGACAAAAATCAGTTTAACCACTTCTTACTCGGCATTTGGAATAATTTCTTTTCGGCAATACACATTTTTATACTTGATCGACAAGGTGTCACCTAGGTCAATGGCCGTTTGGAAATCTTGGCAGGCTTCAGACAAATACCCCGTATTTAATAATTTGATTCCTCGATTATAATAAGCTTCAGGGTAATAGGGGTAAAGATGAATGGTCATAGAGAAATCTTCGATCGCACCTTTTTCTTTTCCAAATTTGGATTTGAAATATCCTCGATAAAAATAATAACTCGCATTATTGGGATCAAGCTTAATGGCTCTTGTTAAATCATTGATGGCTCCTGTGTAATGTCCATAAAAACCTCGGCTTAACGCTCGGGCAAAAAGTATTTCTGGATTAAAAGGGTCTTTTTGAAAGGCAATACTAAGGTCTTCATTAGCACCTTTGTAGTCTTCAGATCGAAGTTTGGCTAATCCGGAGCTATATTCCAACATGCAGCTGGAACAGAAAAATAGTAAACCAAATAATAAAAAACGCACCATTTATTTAAACGTTACAATGGTTACACCTGCTCCTCCTCGATCTGCATGTTCGTCTACAAAAGACTTAATTTGACTGTAGCGTTTGAGTTGCTCCCGTATCAAATTACGTAAAATCCCATCCCCTTTGCCATGGAGGATTTTAATTTCATTGGAACCCAACAATAATGCATCGTTCATGTATTGATCTAAAATCACAAATACTTCTTCTCCTCTTTTTCCACGCACATCTAACGTGATGGAAAATTGGGCCATGCGATCATTGAAATCAATTCCCTGCAGGGAAGAAATTTTTTGCTTTTCCTGCTTAGGGGCATGGACTTTCTGCAATCGACTGACTTTGATCGTACTGCTAATTCCTCCCAATGCCACCACCACGTCTTTTCCTTTGAATGCCATGATTTGGCCGATGGCAGATTCTCCCTGGCCTTGATCTAAGGCTACCCAATCGCCAATGGCCATAGGTCCTTTGAGGTTTTTGGGATTTGGTTTTTCTAGGGGAACGAAGGTTTTTGATGGTATTTCAACTAAATCTTTTTTGACAAATGCATCTAATTTTCCTCTAATTTCTTTTGTTTCTTCCTTGTTAGCGGCTTTCTCTTTTATTTCACGTATGGTTTGTTCAATTCGGCTATTGGCTTCTTGGATTATTTTTTTTGCCTCAGCCTTAGCTTGATTTATGAGCCTTTTTTGCTCCTCCTCTAAATGGTTTTTTAAACTGGAATATTGTTGCTTGATGACTTCCGCTTGTTCGCTGGCTAAGGTTAATCGGATGTTTTTCGATTCCCATATTTGCTTTTCTGTTTCTGTTTCCATCAACATCTTATCGAAATCCACCTGCTTGGTCCCTAGTTTTCTTCGGGCATTTTCGATGATTTTAGTCGGTAAACCGATTTTCTGGGCAATTTCAAAAGCAAAAGAACTACCCGGTTTCCCCATATCTAAAATAAACTGAGGTTCTAAATGTTCGGTGTCATAACGCATCGCAGCATTAAACAATCCGGCTTGTCGGTCTGCTAAATTTTTTAAATTCCCAAAGTGCGTATTGATTGCTCCGAAGCAACCTTTTTCGGCCAATTTTTCTAAAATCGATTCCGCAATGGCACCTCCTAAGGAGGGTTCGGTCCCCGTCCCAAACTCATCCACTAAAATCATCGTTTTAGGATTTACATGCCCTAAAAAATAATTCATATTGCTCAAGTGTGAGCTGTAAGTACTTAATTCATTCTCGATATTCTGATCATCCCCCATATCTAAAAAGATCTGATCAAAAAATCCCATCGTTGACCCCTCAGCCATGGGCACTAAACAACCTGTTTGAAATAAATATTGCAATAAACCCAAGGTTCCCAACGTGACCGATTTCCCTCCTGCATTAGGCCCTGAGACCACCATAATTCTTTTTTTGTCGTCCAACGTGATCGACAAAGGTTTTATTTTTTTACCTATTTTATGCAAGGATTGTTCTAAAATGGGATGTCTGGCTTCTTGCCAATCAAGGCTTGGGAAATCTTTGATTTTGGGCAAAATAGCGTTTACTTCTGTGGCCCAAATAGCCTTAGATCGGATGAAATCTATCAAGCCGAGCCATTGGAACCAAGAACTTAACATAGGAACTAAAGGTCTTATGCGGTCCGATAAGCGGCTAAGGATTAGTATAATCTCTCTGCGTTCTGCAGATTCTAAGGATTTGATTTCGTTATTGGCAATTAAGGCATCAGCAGGTTCTAAAAACACTGTTTTGCCTGTATCGGATTCGTCTTGAACAAAACCTTTTATTTTCCTTTTATGCTCCGCCGCAAGAGGAATGACCATCCGGCCATTTCGCAAGGTTAGAGAAAAATCCTTGCTAACCCAACCTTCCTTATAAGCCTGATTGATCAGGCTGTCTAATTTCTTTCTCAGATTTTGCTCTTCCGCAAAGCGCTTTCTACGTAATTCACCTAAGGCAGGGGAGGCGCTTTCCTTGATTTGGCCATTGGCGTCAAAAACCCGATCCAATTCCTGAATGATGGGCAGGATTTGCCTAAAATCTCCATGTTCTTCACCTTCCCATTTTTCCTTGAAAACTTGGGTAATTCGGCTAATTTCCGGGTATTTCTCTGAATCTATTTTGTAAAAAAAGCGGACACATTGATATAAAATATCAAGTCCCCTTTGCCAATCGCGCCATTCGTCAGCAGTTAAATAATGTCCTTCTAAGCTTAAAGGACCAAACCATTCGCGCAAATCATAGTAATCTTGTTGGGGCCACTCACCGCCATGCTCAGCCATCAACTGCTTCATCTCGCTGACTTGCTGGACCCATTGATTCACCAGAGCAAAGCGGTTTGAAAATTTCATTTTATCCGCATATTCTGCGCCCATATTACTGAGGCATAGCGACTTAATTTGATTTTGAATCTGATTAAATCCTAACTTTTCACCTATGTTTTCTGGGTAATTCATGGATGAAATAGGGTTCTGATTTTTTCTATTAAAACCGTATTGATTTTAAGGTAACTCTCGGTAGTCCAACCAGCCACATGAGGACTAAATAGCGTATTTGGATATGATTTTATTTGGTCAAAAAGTTCTTGTTCTTCTTGTGACCAAGACTTAATTTTTTCATTAGGTAAGACATCTAAGGCTAATCCTGAAATTATGCCTTGTTGCAAACCCCACAGGACATTTTCTAAAGGTGAAATGGGGCCTCTCGAGCTATTCATAAGCACAATGGGTTTTTTAAACGACCTTAAAAAATCTTGGTTTACTAATCCGTTGGTCTCATCTGTCAATGGAACATGCAAGGAAACAATGTCGGCATGTTGGAAAATATCTACTAAATCGGCCCCAAATGGGGACGGTGCCGGCGCATATTTATCATACGCTAAAATCTTTACACCAAAACCCAGCAACCTTTGACAAAGCGCATGGCCCATATTTCCAAAACCGATAATGCCGATGGTTTTCCCGTGAATTTCCCAGCCTCTATTGGCTTCCCTATTCCAAATGCCATTTCTGACCTCAGTATCAGCTGTGTTTAAGTGATGGGCGATGGTGAGCAATTGGCCCATGACATGCTCCGCCACCGCATCTTTATTACCTTCATTGGCCGAAAAAACGTGAATGTTATTTTCTTGGCAGGCGGCTAAATCGATGAGATCTAATCCTGCTCCAGCTCTTGCGATAAAGGTTAGATGATTGGCAGAATCAATAAAATCTGCATCTAAGGTAAATTTGCTACGTAAAATCAAACCGCTGTATTGGCTGATGATCGACATGGTTTCCTGCTTGGATAAAGTCAGAAACTCATCTACCTGAAAGCCTAAGGATTGTAAGCCCTCAGCCATGGAGGAATGAACCTCGTCGATGATGAGTACTTTTTTGACCATATTATGCTTGCATTCGATTTTTGACCAATTCTATTGCGAGAAAAAAGGCATGTAAAAAGGAATTAGGATCCGCTTCATTTTTACCTGCAATATCATAGGCGGTTCCATGGTCTGGAGAAGTACGGATGATCGGTAAGCCCGCAGTAAAATTAACTCCTGTTTCAAATGCGATGTATTTGAAGGGAATTAATCCTTGGTCGTGATACATGGCCAAAACCCCATCAAATTCCTTGAATTGTGCTTTTCCGAAGAAACCGTCTGCCGGATAAGGCCCAAAAACCAATTGGGCTTTTGCCCTAAACTCTTCCACCACGGGTTGAATAATGTCTAATTCTTCTTGGCCCAAAAGCCCCGAATCGCCCGCATGAGGATTTAAGCCTAAAACCGCCAATTTGGGTTTTTCAATAGAGAAATCTTCCTTTAAACTCAGAAGAAATAAATCAATTTTCTCCTTGATTAATTCTTTGGTCAGGTTTTTTGCGACTTCTTGGAGCGGCAAATGACCTGTCACAACTCCCATGCGAATGTCTTCAGAAACCAACATCATCAAGGATGATTTCGCTTCAAATCGATCCGTCAAATATTCCGTATGTCCAGGGAAGTTAAATTCCTCGGATTGAATGTTATGTTTATTGATAGGTGCCGTGACTAACGCAGATAAAAGACCTTTATCTAAATCCTTTGCAGACCTGTCTAAGCAAGCAAAAGCAGCTTTTCCAGCTTCTGGAGTTTCCTTTCCCGGTTCCACAACCGTGTTCGCATCGTCCCAGCAATTAATCACATAGATTTGCTCAGGAGCGAGGTTGGCAATGTCGCTAGTCGTTTTAAATTGGAAGTCCCTAGCTTCCATGGCATTTTTATAGTAAATGAGTACTTTTTGAGAACCATAGATGATGGGCACGCACCATTGTAAAATCTGCGGATTTGATAAAGCTTTTATGATTACTTCAGGACCAATGCCATTATAATCTCCTAACGTTATACCGATCAATGGTTTTGTTGCGCTCATTAAAAATTCATTTTTTATGGATCTGCAAGTTAAGAAATTTCGAGTGAAGGCATACAATATTTTTATAGGGTCTTTAATTTGTCGATATCAGAATTTTACTTTTTGGTAACGAACCCAATAATTATTGTAAATTTTTAAGGTATTCAAAATAAAATAGGCTCTTAACTATAAATTTCTCAATATAATTATCATTTTTGTTATACTGCACGAAATATATTGATATGCCAAAATCATACGTAAATAAAATCTCTAGCCTTCTTATTGCCAATCGAGGCGAAATTGCGATTCGAATTATGCGCGCCGCATCTGAATTAGGAATTCGGACCGTTGCCGTTTATACCTTTGAAGATCGTTATTCCCTTCACCGATACAAAGCGGATGAGGCATACCAAATTGGAAAAGAGAATGAACCGCTGAAGCCCTATTTAGATATTGAGGGTTTGATTTCCTTATGTAAATCCAAGAAAATAGATGCCATTCATCCCGGATATGGTTTTCTTTCTGAAAATGTAAAGCTGGCTTTGCGTTGTCGAGAAGAAGGAATCGTATTTGTAGGACCTTCCCCAGAAGCCATGAAAGCTTTGGGGGATAAAGTAGCTGCTAAGGTGGCCGCATCCAAGGCTAATGTGCCCATGATTCAGGATTCAAAGGGAGATTTAAGCGTATATGATTTAGCGTTATCAGAGGCTAAGCGAATTACTTTTCCTGTGATGGTGAAGGCAGCAGCTGGTGGGGGAGGCCGAGGAATGCGTGTGGTGCGGATGGAAGAAGATTTGGAGAAAGCATACCAAGAAGCTAGAAATGAAGCTAAAAATGCCTTTGGCGATGAAACAATTTTTATTGAAAAGTTCATTGACGAGCCTAAACATATAGAGGTACAGTTATTGGGGGACCAACATGGAAATTTGGTCCATTTGTATGAGCGAGATTGTTCTGTGCAAAGAAGATTTCAGAAAGTAGTTGAGATAGCTCCTTCCTTTGGTTTAAAAGAAGAAACAAAGCAAAAACTATATGCCTATGCGTTAGCCATCGGAAAGGCTGTTAATTATTACAATGCAGGAACGGTTGAGTTTTTGGTCGATAAGGATGAAAATATTTATTTCATCGAGGTAAATCCTCGAATTCAAGTTGAGCACACCATTACCGAAGAGGTAACTGGCATCGATATTGTTCGTACGCAAATATTAATTGCTCAAAATTATAAGTTGTCCGATTCTGGGATTTACATTTTAAGTCAAGCCGATATTCCTTTGCGCGGTTTTGCGATCCAATGTCGGATTACCACAGAAGATCCATCGAATGGATTTAAGCCCGATTTTGGTACCATTATTGCCTATCGAAATGCCGCTGGTTTTGGAATAAGGTTAGATGAAGGTTCCTCGTATCCGGGTGTGAAAATTTCACCTTATTTCGATTCGATGTTGGTGAAAGTAAGTGCCAAAGGTCGGACGCTAAGAGGTGCTTCTGAACGCTTAAATAGAGCTTTAACGGAATTTAGAATTCGTGGGGTAAAAACTAATATTCCATTTTTACGTAATGTAATCACCCATCCTATTTTTCAAGATGGTCAGTGTACGGTCCAGTTTATTGACACACATCCTGAATTATTTAAATTTAAACCGACTCGAGATCGTTCAACTAAAGCGCTTCGTTATTTAGGGGAAGTAATTGTGAATGGGAATCCGGATGTAAAGGTTAAGCCCACGGCTCCTTTCAGATTAGCGACCATTCCATTTGTGGATCCAGCGAAGGAATTTCCAAAAGGCAATAAGCAATTGTTGGATGAATTAGGTCCAGAGAAATTTGCCAAACATATTCGAGATTCCAAGCAAGTATATTTTACCGATACAACGTTTAGGGATGGGCATCAATCTTTATTGGCGACCCGAGTAAGAACTCAGGATATGCTAGCGGTGGCTAACGGCTTTGCAAAGTCGTTTCCTTCTTTGTTTTCGATGGAAGTTTGGGGAGGTGCTACATTTGATGTGGCCATGCGCTTTTTACAGGAATCTCCATGGAAGCGTTTGCAAGAATTTAGGGAGGCAATGCCGAACATGTTGCTTCAAATGTTATTTAGGGGTTCCAATGCCGTAGGCTATTCGGCTTACCCAGATAATTTAATTGAGAAGTTTGTTGAGAAGTCTTCGGAAGCCGGAGTTGACGTCTTTCGTATTTTTGATTCGTTGAATTGGATCGAAGCGATGAAGGTATCCATCAAAGCGGTTAGAGAAAGAACGCCTGGAATCGCTGAAGCGGCTATTTGCTATACCGGTGATTTATATACAAATCCCAAATACAATTTACAATACTATCTGGATATGGCTCGCCAGTTGGAAGACGCCGGAGCACACATGCTCGCCATCAAAGACATGGCTGGTTTGTTGAGGCCTTTTCAGGCAGCCACTTTGGTGACTGAATTGAAAAAGACGGTCGATATACCGATACATTTACATACACATGATACGGCTTCAGTTCAGTCTGCAACTTATTTGAAGGCGATTGAGGCGGGAGTGGATATTGTTGACGGGGCTTTGGGTGCGATGTCTGGTTTGACTTCTCAGCCAAATTTAAATTCTCTTGTAGCGATGTTACAAGGTCAAAAGAATGAAAGCCATTTGGATTTAGATTTATTAAATGAGTATTCCAATTATTGGGAGGCGGTACGTGCGATGTATGCTCCATTTGAATCTGAATTAAAGGCGGGTACGGCTGAAGTTTATACCAATGAAATTCCAGGTGGTCAGTATACTAATCTACGGGGTCAGGCAATCGCCTTAGGCGTAGGTGATAAATTTGAATTATTAAAAGACAATTACTCGGAGGCGAATAAGCTTTTTGGTGATCTAGTTAAGGTTACGCCTTCCTCTAAGGTTGTGGGAGATATGGCCATTTTTATGACGGCTAACTCACTGACCGCGGAGGATGTTTATGCGAAGGGAAGTACTTTGTCCTTCCCAGAATCAGTGAAGGACTTTTTCAAAGGTGGATTAGGCCAACCGTATCAAGGATTTCCTAAGCAATTGCAAGAGATTATTTTAAAAGGCGAAGTAGCCTTAGAGGGTCGTCCCAATGATCATTTAGCTCCTATTGATTTTGATCAAGATTTCAAGGATTTTCAGCTGAAATTCCCAGATATTGAGGATGGTTTCTTTGACTATCTATCTTATAAAATGTATCCAAAGGTTTTTGAAGATTATTATAAGAACCATGCACTATATGGTGAGTTGTCGGCCTTACCTACACCCGCTTTTTTCTATGGATTAAAGCAGGATGAGGAGATCATGATTACGATAGAGCCAGGGAAGACGATCATTGTCAAGTTCCTGTATATGTCGGATCCAGATGAGTCGGGTTTACGGAATGTGACTTTTGAATTGAATGGTCAGGCTAGAAGAATAAAGATTTTAGATCGCAATATTAAGATTGAGAAAGCCCAACATGCGAAGGCGAAGGAGAAAGGGGATATTGGTGCTCCATTGCAAGGCCGATTGAGTCGTATATTAGTCAAGTCTGGGGATGAGGTAAAGAAAAATGCCCCTTTGTATATTATTGAGGCCATGAAAATGGAATCTATCGTCTCTGCACCTTTTGAAGGGTTAATTGGGAATGTGGTATTGAATGAGGGTACGGTGGTGGAGCAAGATGATTTGGTCTTAACGTTAGAGGAGGCCAAATTGCCCGAGCCTGATGTGGAGGAGTATTTATTCGTTTATGGTACCTTGAGACGTGACTGTGGAAATGACTTACATCGATTAATTGCTCGAAATTCCGATTACATAGGCATGGCTACTTTCCAAGGTCAAATGTATCACGTAGCTGATTATCCAGGTATTGTGAGTTCTGAGAATGCTGCAGACCAAGTAGTTGGCGAACTGTATTTATTATCCAAAACGATTAAATTACTAAATGTATTAGATGAGTACGAGGAATTTGATTCCGAAGATTTAACAGCTAGTTTATTTGTCCGTGAAAAGGTGGATGTAAATTTGAAAGGGAAAGTAATCAGCTCGTATGCTTATTTATACAACCGGCCAGTAAATTCTTTGAAACGGATTACATCGGGTGATTTTTTAAAATGATAAATCATGAGAAATTTTATATTAATAGCCCTTTTCTTGGTTTCTCTATCGGCGGTAGCCCAAGAAAACCTAAAAAAAGCACATGCTCATAATGACTATGAACATTCGAAGCCATTTTTCGAAGCATATAAATTAGGATTTGGGTCTATAGAGGCGGATGTTTATGCGATTAATGGCGAGCTTTTGGTCAGTCATAATTTAGCTGATGTGAAGGCGGATCGGACTTTAAAATCCCTGTACATTGATCCCATTGTGGCCGTTTTGAAAGCTAAGAAGCAAGGCAATTTTCATCAATTTTTAATTGATTTTAAAACGAATGCGGACTCAACTTTACCTTTATTGATTAAATTTTTAACTCCTCATAAAGATTTATTTATTAAATCGGGTTTGCGAATTGTTATTTCGGGCAATCGGCCAATGATTAAGGATTACATTAATTTTCCAAATTGGATCACGTTTGATGGTCGGTCTACCGAGACCTATCCAGTTGGACTAAAGAACTATGTTGTTTTGGAAAGTGAGTCTGTCTATAAATTTGGTATGTGGAGTGGACAATCTCCCATGCCTGCAGCCATGAAGGAGAAACTTAAAGTGTATGTGGAAACGGTGCATGGAGCGGGTAGAAAATTGCGTCTTTGGGGAACGCCAAATACTTTAATGGCTTACCAGGCTTTGTGGGATTTGGGAGTGGATTACATTGGAACAGATAATTTATCGGAACTGGCCGACTTTTTGAAATTAGCCGCAAAGTAAATAGCTTTGCTTTTTGCCTTTTATACATAAAACCTATTTTAATGACTACTCGACGATCATTTATTCAACAATCTTCTTTGTTGGCCTTCTCAACTTTAATTCCATTTTCGGCCAATAAATCTTATCAAATGGGTTATTCCGCCATTACTTGGTCTGGAAACGACGAGCAGGCTATCACAGATATTGCTTCATTAGGTTTTAAAGGAATTCAATTGCGAGCTAACTCATTTCCAGTGTACAAAGATGATCCTTCTGTTTTGAAGGCAAAATTGGATGCTGCCAAATTGAAGTTGGTGATGTTCTCAAGTGGAAATGTTGAAATTGATCCGGCCAAAGAAATGGCGACGATCGAACAGCATGTCAACCATGCAAAATTCGTTAAGGCTTTAGGTGGAACATCGATTCAGTTGACCAATAGCCTTCGGAAAAAAGGAGTTTTGCCTACTGAGGCAGAATTAGTTCGCTTGGCGCAGGTAATGAATGAAATAGGAAAGCGCACGAAGGAAATTGGCATTCAAACCACCTATCATAATCACATGAATCAGTTTGGGGAGACGCCCGAGGAAGTAGAAACGTTAGTGAAAAATATGAACCCGGCTTATGCCAAATTACTTTTGGACGTGGCTCATTATTTCCAAGGAGGAGGCAATCCTGCGGAGGCAGTTTTGAAGTATAAAAATATAATCCATGCTTTTCATATCAAAGATGTGGAGGCTCCAGTAAAAGGCCAAGAATCTAATCCTAAATCATATAAGTTTGTGGAATTAGGCCAAGGAAAGGTAGATTTAGCGGCTGTTTTCAAAAACATGGATCAAATTAAGTTCAAAGGTTGGGCCATCGTAGAATTGGACTCAGTTCCTGATAAAGCTAGAACGCCTTTGCAATGTGGTCAAATAAGTAGAAATTTTTTGAGCGATAAAATTGGCTATCAATTTTAGTAAATTTTAAATTAGGATAGATGGCTTCTAAGCGCAATCCCGCGATAGGTTTTATTTTTATTACTTTATTGATTGATGTGATGGGCATCGGCTTAATTATACCCATTTTGCCTACGTTAATTCGTGGGTTTACTGGAGGTGATTTAAGTACAGCTTCTCAATATTCGGGTTGGCTAATGGCTTCCTATGCCATTATGCAGTTTTTTTTCTCTCCTGTTTTAGGAGGATTGTCGGATCAGTTTGGACGGCGTCCCATCATTTTAGCTTCCCTTTTTGGCTTTTCCATCGATTATTTAATTTTGGCAAATGCGCCTAATATCACGTGGTTATTCATCGGCCGACTATTGGCCGGTATCACTGGGGCCAGTTTTACTACGGCTCAAGCGTATATAGCTGATATTTCGAAAGCGGAAGATCGTGCTAAGAATTTTGGAATGGTGGGTGCTGCTTTTGGTCTTGGTTTTATTATTGGTCCTGCCGTAGGTGGGTATTTAGGAAGTTATGGGGTTCGAGTTCCTTTTTATGCTTCTGCTGTTTTAACATTGTTGAATGGTTTATATGGCTATTTTGTGCTGCCAGAATCTTTGTCAAAGGAGAATCGAAGGCGATTTGACTGGCGTCGTGCAAATCCCTTGGGTTCCTTGAAAAACATTACAAAATATCCTTTAATCGCAGGTTTGGTCGGTGGATTCTTTTGTTTGCAGTTGGCAGGCCAAGCGCATCCAAGCACCTGGTCTTATTTTACGATGAAAGTTTTTGGTTGGAGTCCAAAGGAAGTCGGCTATTCATTAGCATTTGTCGGTTTAATTGTCGCCATTGTTCAGGGTGGACTAAATCGTTTAATCATTCCCAAAATAGGCGAAATTAAGGCTATTTCGTATGGTTTGATTTTATATGCCATCGGCTTTTTTCTTTTTTCCTATGCCTCTAAAACTTGGATGATGTACGTGTTTATGGTGCCCTTTGGCTTAGGGGGGATTGCTGGTCCAGCTTTACAAAGCTTGATCACCCAGCAAGTGGGTCCAGATGAGCAAGGGGAGTTGCAAGGTGGATTAACGAGTCTTCAATCAGTCACAACCATTTTAGGACCTTTATTGGCCTCCAATTTGTTCGCTTATTTTACTTCTACTAGTGCCAGTATTTATTTTCCGGGCGCCGCATTTTTTATGGCGGGAGTACTTGTGGTCGTGGGTTGGTTTGTGGTGATGCGTTCTGTTCCTACTCGAAAAGCGGTATAATTGTTTAATCGGTCAACTTTGAAGATGAACGGAAATAAAAATAAAATAAAAAAAATTACCTTTAGAAAATCAAACCCTCAAAATATTTAAATCATGAAATTAATCACTAAAAGTATCGCATTATCGATTTTATTTTTGACCAGTGCGGGCATTTATGCACAAACTACAGATGAAATTATTGCAAAGCATCAAGCGGCTATGGGCAGTCCCGAAAAATGGGCTTCTGTTAAATCCATGGTCATGAAAAGCAAATTTAATGTTCAGGGAATGGATATTGAAAGCAAGTCGTCGATTGTCGTAGGTAAATCATTTAGAACGGAAGTGGAAGTAATGGGCAATAAAATTATAACCGTTATTGATGGCGAAGGTGGATGGATGAATCGTCCTGCTATGATGGGAGGCACTGGAGAGCCAGAAGATTTACCTCGTGAGCAGGTTAAAGCTGGCGTTTCTCAAAAGAACATTGGGTCATCATTATTGATTGCCAAAAATGAGGGAGCCAAAATAGATTTGGTCAGCAAAGAAAAATTGGATGGAGCAGAAGTTTATTTATTGAAAATTACGAAAAAATCTGGAGAGGAATCACAAGTATTTGTTTCGGCATCTACGGGCTTTATTGTGAAGGCAATAAATAAAATGAATGTTCAAGGCCAGCAAGTTGAAGCAGAAGTAATGTACTCAAACTATAAATCCATTGACGGATTGTTTTTCCCTTTTACGGTTGAAACACCAAGTCCTATGGGTGGAGGAAATATGGTGGTAGAAACTTCGTCGATCGATTTGAATCCAGTATTGGACGCTTCTTTATTTGCTAAACCAGCTAAGAAATAAAGAATAATTCTGTTCTTAAAAAAATTTAAAATGCTCAAAAAACACAAAGTTTTTTGAGCATTTTTTTTATGGCAAAAACTGGTTTAAATGATTTCTGGCTGATCTAATGGCTTTTACGATATCATCATCTGAACCTTCATAAGCCTTGTCTTCCACTTCGATTACAATAGGTCCTCGGTACCTAACATCATTTAAGGCGCTGATAAATGAACCCCAATGAATATCTCCCAATCCGGGGATTTTAGGGGAATGATATTCTAATGGGTTGGCTAAAATTCCTACTTGGTTCAGTTTGTCAGGATACACTTTAACATCCTTCAAGTGAATGTGATGCAATTTTTCCTTGTAGGCATAAATGGGGTATAGGTAATCCATCATTTGCCATACCATGTGAGATGGGTCATAATTCAGTCCAAAATTGCTCGAAGGGATGATGCTGAACAATTGGTCCCATATTTTAGGTGTAGTTGCCAAGTTTTTTCCTCCAGGCCATTCGTCGTCAGAAAAAAACATAGGACAATTTTCGATGCCAATTTTTATATTTAAGCTGTCGGCTAGGTTAATAATTTCAGGCCAGACCTCTTTAAATTTTGAGATATTGTAATCGATATTTTTGGTGAAATCGCGGCCGACAAACGTATTAACATTTCCGATGCCTAACACGGATGCGGCTTTGATGATTTTTTTTATGTGATTTCTGTAAAATGAAGCCTGCTTTTCATCGGGGTCCATTGGGTTAGGATAATAGCCCAAAGCTGAAATTTTAACGGGTTGGTTCGCTAATTTGTCTTTGAGGCTTAACAATTCATCATGACTTAGCGCATCCACTGATATGTGTGAAACACCCGCATATCTTCTGGTATCGGCATTTTCGCTTGGCCAGCACATCACTTCTACACAAGCAAAATGTTCTTTTTGGGCAAATGCTAATACCTCATCTAAATTTTTATTGGGTAAAATAGCTGAAACAAAGCCAAGTTCTAACATCTTATTTTTTCAGGTTTAATATATAATAGATACCATAAGAGAAGGAGGCAATCCAAATGCCTACAGCCTCACGAGCCAATTCTTGGTTCATCGTTTTCATGCTAAGGCCATCGGTTAAAAAGCCTTCCCATGCTGTCATTTCTGACCATATTTGTAAACCGGCAGTGGCCGATAAGATAAATAATACGATGAGTAATTCAGAATTGGATTTATGTCGAAAAGCTTGAATCGAAACATAGGTGGCTACTCCATAAATCGGCACCCATAAGATAGGATCGGGATCATTTAGTTGCCAATACGAGAAAAGAACGAAAACGATGGCAAAGATTGCGCCTAGATAAGTTTGTAGTTTTTTCATCATAATTTTTATTTACATAGGTTTTTTAGCGCATCTTTAGCACCAGGGTAATTTAGTTTACTTGCTTGATTAAATGCTAAGCAAGATTTTTCAAAATTATTTTTTTTGTAATAGCTAAGCCCCAAAGCGTAATAGGACTTTCCATATTCCGAATTTAATGAAATTGTTTGTTCAAAATCTAAAATAGCTGAATCTAATTTATCTTCTTGGAAATAGAGGTTGCCACGGTTGTAAAAGGCATTAATTTCTTTTGGGTTTAATTTAATGCTCGTTTTGAAATCTTCTTTGGACAGGTCGATTTGATGTAATGCAGCTCGAATAATTCCTCTTTGTAAATATCCGGCACTTGAATCGGGGGCAATTTTGACAGCTTTTTCGATTGGATTTATTGCATCTTTCCACGCATTTTTTTCCATAAATGCGGCGGCTAAATTTAATTGGCCTAAGTAATTGGATGGTTTTAGGTCTACCGATTTCTGATAGTCCAGAATGGCTTCATCTATTTTTTTTTCTTGAAAATTGATTACTCCTCGCAAATTATAGGCTTCTGAATAACCAGGGTTTTTTTCGAGAGCCTTTTCAATGGCTTCTCTGGCCGTAATTAAATCCCCTTTTTTCATGCGAGCTTTCGCTTCTTCAAACCATGACTCAGCTGAACTTGAACATCCTAGGGATAGAATATTTGAAATGATGAACAAAATAATATAATTGCCTAGGCGCATAATAAATCCTTTTTATAAAGGTATTAATGAGAATGCAAATTATCCATTATTATTTTGAAAAAAGCAGGTTTTATGCCATATTTGCAACGGCAAATTACCAGCTCCCGCTGAATCCCCCAGATTTTGATCAAAGCAAGGGTAGGTTGGTTGAGCGGTGAATTTGCCATTTTTTTTGTCTATTTTAACTCAAACTATATGAAGTTCTTTATTGACACTGCTAATTTAAATGATATTAGGGAGGCTCAGGACCTTGGCGTATTGGATGGTGTAACGACTAATCCATCTTTGATGGCTAAAGAAGGTATCAGTGGAAAAGACAATGTTTTACGTCACTACAAGGCTATTTGTGATATTGTTGACGGGGATGTTTCGGCTGAAGTGATTGCCACTGATTTTGAGGGAATGATCCGTGAAGGGGAGGAGTTAGCAGATTTAGATGATAAGATTGTCGTTAAGATTCCGATGATTAAAGAAGGAATTAAGGCTTTAAAATACTTTTCTGAGCGTGGAATTAAGACTAATTGTACCTTAGTTTTCTCTGCGGGACAGGCTTTATTGGCGGCGAAGGCAGGTGCTACCTATGTATCTCCTTTTGTTGGCCGCTTAGATGATATATCGTTTGACGGGATCGAATTGATTGAGCAAATTCGTTTAATTTATGACAATTACGATTTTGACACTCAAATTTTAGCAGCTTCTGTGCGTCATTCGATGCACATTATCAAATGTGCGGAAGCGGGTTCTGATGTAATGACAGGTCCTCTTTCAGCCATCTTAGCTTTATTGAAACATCCATTGACCGATAGCGGTTTAGCTACTTTTTTAGCTGATCACGCAAAATCGGCCAATAAATAGATCATATTTATGTCCATTTTATCATTTAAAAATGTTCATGTTTCGCAAGATGGGGTTCCCACCTTGCAAGACGTTTCCCTGGAATTAAACCAAGGAGATTTTGTTTATTTGATAGGGAAGTCGGGCAGTGGGAAAAGTACTTTTTTTAAATCGATATTTGCTGAATTACCCATCGATTCTGGGCAGGCTTCTGTGGCTGGGTATTCATTAAACGACATTAAATCCAGTGAAATCCCTTTTCTTCGTAGAAAATTAGGGTTTGTATTTCAAGATTTCCAATTGCTGACCGATCGCAATGTGGAAATGAATTTATCTTTTGTTTTAGAAGCAACCGGACATCATGATCATGCGGAAAATATGGCTCGAATTGAAACTGTTTTGAGCCAAGTGGGTATGTCAAGTTCCTTGCACAAAAGAGTTCATAAATTGTCGGGTGGAGAACAGCAACGTATTTGTATTGCTAGAGCAATTTTGAATAACCCTGTTTTATTGTTGGCCGATGAGCCCACAGGCCATTTAGATCCTGAAGTTTCCTTAGAGATCATGTCTTTATTTCAGGAATTGAATAAAAAAGGAACCACTATTTTGATGGCAAGCCATGATTACAATACTATGCGCAAAGTTCCAGGCCAATTTCTTCAGTGCGAGGGAGGTAAAATTTCTCCCATCGACTCAATCTAATTTATTTCCCGGTTAAATACACAACTGGAATTATACATTCCTCTAGTGAAATCCCTCCATGTTGGAAGGTATTTTTGTAGTGATTAACAAAATGATTGTAGTTGTTAGGATAAGCAAACATGCAGTCTTCTTTCGCAAAAACATAAGTAGTCGATACATTTGGCTTTGGTAAAAATAATTGCTCTGGCTTCCTTGATACCATCATTTTACTATTGTTGTCCCAATTTAAATTTTTCCCTTGCTTATACCTTAAGTTCGTATTGGTATTGCGATCTCCCACAATTTTAATTGGATTTTGTACCCGTATCATTCCATGGTCAGTTGTAATGATGACGCGTCCTTTTTTAGCGGAAATCTTTTTTAACAAATCAAATAAGGGGGAATGCTGGAACCAACTAGCAGTTAATGAGCGGTAAGCAGATTCATCAGGCGCTAATTCTTTAATCATAGCCATGTCGGTCCTTGCATGTGAAAGCATATCCACGAAGTTATAAACAATGACATTTAGATCGTTGGTCAGTAGTTTGTTGAAATTGTCTACTAGCTGTTTTCCCTGATATTGATGAATGATTTTGTGATAGGATGATTTAGCGTCTATTTTCAATCGCTTTAATTGTTGTTGGAGATAGAATTCCTCATGTTGATTAAATCCTTCATCATCATCTGAATCTCCTAAATCATGTACCCATTTGTCTGGAAAGTTTTTGTGAATTTCAGAGGGCATCATGCCCGCAAAAATTGAATTTCTGGCAAATGCGGTCGTCGTAGGTAAAATAGAATAATAGGTATTCTCTCTCTCAACTTGGAAATAATCTTGTATAAATACTTCCAATATTTTCCATTGGTCATACCTAAGATTGTCAACTAAAATGAAAAATAGCGGACTTTTGTCATTGATTAAAGGAAATGCATATTTTCTCATCATGAGGTGAGAAAGTATGGGAGTGTCTGAATCTGGCTTTTGGAGCCAATTTTCGTAATTTTTCTCGACAAACTTGCTGAAATGAGCATTGGCTTCTGACTTCTGACTGTTTAAAACCTCAGCCATGGATTTATTCTCCGTATTGTCTATTTCTAATTCCCAATAGGATAGTTTTTTATAAATCTCAGACCACTCCTCTGCATTGAGTTTATCTTGGTATTGCATGGAAAGTGCTCGAAATTCTTGTTGGTAACTCAAATTAGTCTTCTCTTCCTGCAACCTTTTTTTGTCAAAAATTCGCTTTACTGAAAGAAGTAATTGGTTGGGATTGAGTGGCTTAATTAAATAATCGGCAATTTTTGATCCAATGGCATCCTCCATAAGTTCCTCCTCTTCTGATTTGGTAATCATGATGACAGGAAGATTAGGTCTAATTTGTTTGATGGCAATTAATACTTCAAGACCAGACATTCCTGGCATATTTTCATCTAAAAAAAGTACGTCAAATTTTTGTTTGATTACAAGCTCCAGTGCATCAGCCCCTGAATTCACGGTACTTACTTGGTAGCCCTTATTTTCAAGAAAAATAATGTATGGCGTTAATAAATCTATTTCATCATCTGCCCACAGTATGGAGTATATCATATATTCGTTTTTTTCTTTAACTTAATTCAGGCCTTTTTATTGTAAATGACTTAAATTAAATTTTGTTAAGGCGCATGGGATTATTTACTATTTAAAATTAGCTAATTTTATGCAGTGAATCACGCAATGTATGTCAAATAAATCTCCAGTTCAGTTTACCGATTCCGCTTTATTAAATTTGTTGCCTTTGGTTAGGGAGAACAAAATGCCTGAGCCATTTGTCCGAGTTGGAATGAGGGGAGGGGCCTGCGGTGGGACATTTGTTTTGGGATTTGACTCAAAAACGGATCACGATGAGGCTTATTTAATTGACGAAATTCCAGTGCTGATCGATAAGCGGGAGTTGCTTTTTGTCTTAGGAACGGTCATCAGTTTTGAGCCACAGGCCAATGGATTTTATTTACACAAACCATAAATACACCTAATATGAAGTTTGCTGCGATTGACATAGGTTCTAATGCTGCCCGTTTACAAATATCAAGTGTATTGGAAGATGAGGGAGTGATTAGTTTTAAGCGCGTAGAGTATGTCCGGTTTGCGTTGCGATTGGGCCATGATGTGTTTATCGACGGGGCTATTTCCCCTGAATCTGAAGTGAGAATTTTCAAGTTATTGCAGGCTTACAAACTATTAATGGAATTGCATGAAGTGCAAGATTACGCTATTTGTGCCACTTCTGCGATGCGTGAAGCTGTTAATGCGGCTGAAATAATCACAAGGATTAATAAGATTTTAGAGATGAAAATCAATGTAATTGATGGAGCACGAGAGGCCGAATTGATTAATGATGTAGTTGTACAATCGTTACATCCTCAAAAAAATTACCTACATATTGACGTAGGGGGCGGTTCTACCGAGTTAAATATCTACCGCAACCGAGAAAAATTGGCTTCTAAATCTTTTAAAATTGGTTCTGTCCGTCTCTTGGAAGGCAAGGAAAAAGAATCTGATTGGGAAAAAATGAAGCAATGGATTTCCTTGCAAATCGTATCCATGAATGGTCCCATTTATGCCGTAGGAACAGGAGGTAACATCAGTAAATTATACAATATGTCTAGTGAGGTGAATGAATTGAAGACTATGACAATGGATGAACTTAAAAAAATTGCCGCCTATGTGAGTTCCTTTACTTTTGAGGAACGTGTGCACAAATTAAGACTCAATACTGATCGAGCGGATGTCATTGTACCGGCCTCATCTATTTATTTGGCAGCGATGGAATGCGCTGGATGTCCAAGTATTTTTGTGCCCGACTTAGGGTTAAAAGATGGCATTCTTCAAATGCTTTATGATCGCTATAAGGCTAGAAAAAAGGCCTAATTATTTGGTGATTCGGTAGGCTAAACCCATGGAAAGAACTTGGGAGAATTGCCAATTGGGATCTTGGTCATAATCTCTAAACAAAACGGCTTGCAGATTTGTACTGAGGTACTTATTTACTTTCATAGAAAAATTAGCGTCCAGACGATGCACCATGCCATTGGATACGCCAAATCTAAAATAATCAATTAAGGTGGAGTACCTTAATTTCATATTGACATTTTCGAATATTTCTCTTTCCACATTGAATAATAATTGGAACACAAATTGATTTCGAATATTGTCACCGGGTCTTTCTAGGCCAAATAATCCTGCTCTTGAAATACGTTCATCAAAAACAAACGTTTGCCTCAGACTACCTACACCAAATCGTGTATAAAATGTTTTTTGAGGATGATATTCTAATCCTAATGAGGTGGTTAAATAGGCAGGGGCAAAAATACTAGACACTAGCGAATCCACAGGAATACCCTTTTTGTTTTTTTTGCCGAATTCAAATCCTTGAAAAAATTGCGTTTGGAAGTTTGTGGATCCATAAAAATCCCAATCCGGACTAATTCGATAACCCGCCTTGAATTCGTAAAAAATACGATCAACACTTTTACGTAAACTTTGGGTTTTGTTTTGAAGAAATCCAACTTGCATACTCAGATCGCTAATTAAGCGCCAAGAAGAATTATTAATCGTTGCATTGTGATTTAAATACCAACCGGTCGCGAAGGTATTTGAACCCCCGCCTTTCCAATTGTCACTAAAGCTAGCCTGATTTAAATCGATGCCTGTGGCAAAATTTTGCTTCCAAAAAACTTTTAAGGAATCTTTTTGAATAGAACTTTCAGCCAACAAAGGATTGCTGAAGATTAAAATCAAATAAATAAACCAAAATTTCATGGTGTAAAGGTACATAAATCATTTATTTAACGAGCTATCAATGTGTAGCTTTATCCACCCAAATTTCGACTAAACTAGTAAAATTTTCATTTGGATTTAGGACCTTTATTCCGTCACTTGTGTTAAAAGCATCTGTATTTCCGGTCATTGGTTCGATGGCGACGCAATTTTCTGATCTAGGTGCAAACACGACTAAAAATGGAAAATCTAGGGAGTTTTGCTTAAGAAAAAGACTAATTTTTGTCTCGCTATCTGTTAATTCGGTTAGGTGATTTGTTTTACTTTCTAACTTAAAAACATGGTCTAATGTGGTCTCTGAAAATCGAACGGGCATTTGAAATGATGCAATTTCATCAGACATAGGAATCATCTGTGCATCCGAAATGTATTTTAATGTGGGGCTGAAATTAATTTCTAAATGACTTATATCTGCGTTCGCGATTTTAAAATAAGGGTGCCAGCCGCAGGCAAAAGGCATATTGGTTTGTCCTGTATTTTGGCATTTGAAATTCACGGTAAAGGTTCCTTTTGAGCTTATACTATAGGTCAATGTAAAAATAAATGGGAAAGGGTAGCCGGGGAAATCTCCTGTGTAGTTGTGAATAAATGAAACTTCGGCCAACTCATCATTGCATTTCTCTTCAGAAATTTCAAATTTTTTCCGAGCAAGAAAACCATGAATGGCATTTCCGAGGTTGGATTCGTTGATGGGCAATTGGTAATTTCGGCCTTCAAATGAATAATTGCCATTTCGAACTCGATTAACCCAGGGTGCTAATAAGGCACTGGGGTACAAGTCGTTTTCGCCAATGGTTTTCTCTCCAGGAAGATGAATGAGTTGGACCAGCTTGTTTTCACAAATCAATTCCAGCTCCACTAAAGCCGCACCCATTTCAGGCAATATGACTACTTTTTCACCCGTTTGTGGGTTTAGTAGAGTCACTTTTTTTTCACTCGAAGGTTCAGCAAGTACAATTATTTCCATATTGTTTTTTCTTCAATGCCCATGCCATACAATGCAAAATCAAATTTCACAGGATCCATGGGGTCGATTTTTTTTAATTCTTCTGTAAGTTCTACCGCCTTTTTCCAATTGGGCAAGCCGGGAACAATTAAACCTAATTTCTCCGCCGTTCTTTGAGAATGAACGTCTAAAGGACAAATTAATTGTTGGGGTTTTATTTTTTTCCAAAGGCCAAAATCCACTCCCATCTGATCCTCTCTAACCATCCACCTCAAAAACATGTAAGTACAGGTAATTAAGGTAGTAGATATTCAATGCATATTTTATTGATAATCAATTTAATATGATTTGATCACATTAAAAACCTTAAATCATGAAAATTGGCATCTATTCAAGAATCCTTCAAGACCAAGACACCGTTTTGTTTAATCAAATAGAAAATGGTTTAAAATTTATGTGTCTGAATGGATATAATGGTTGTAAAGTATACCACGAAATAGTCTTCGATGAATTTACAGACATATCAGAACGCACAGCACTTAATGAAATGGTATATGATGCAGAAATTGGAGTCATTAATTCAGTATATGTTGAAGATATTAAGTTATTCTCGCCTTTATCAATTAAAGCACTTCAGGTAATTATTTCATTGCAAGAACTTGGAATCAACGTGTATCACAGTCATGGTTACTTTGATGCCAACGATGAAAATATAAAAATCTTTAAAAAACAGTTTGAAGATAATTGGCAGAGAATCCATGAAATAACAAAAAACATGAATTTGGGTGAGTAATGGTTAGATAGGAAATCCCATCTTTTGGTGGGGTTTCTACCACCCAAAATTTACCAAACGACCGTTTCGTAAGTTTTTAAACAAATTATATATGAAAAAAATAGTAGGTTATTACCGCTCGTCGACAACGGAACAACATTATTCTATCGAAGTTCAAAGAAATCAAATGCGTGAATATGTTCAGAAAAATAATTTTGAATTAGTAGCAGAATACTATGAGCATCATAGCGGTAAAGATAAATCACGAGCCCAATTAGCTAAAGCGATAGAGCAATGTATTGAACAAAAATGCACATTAGGATTTTCTAAATTAGATCGCTTGTCCCGCCAAAATTCTCATTTGTGGCAAATAAAAGACTCTGGCTTAGATTTAATTTGCCTAGACACTCCGGAATTGAATACTCTCACTTTTGGAATTTTTGCAAGTTTAGCACAGCATGAAAGGGAGCTCATTTCAACTCGCACATCTTCCGCATTGCAAGTTATTCGTCAATATAAAAAATTAGGAAATCCTAACGGGTGGTCTAAAAATAAAGAAAAAGCATTGTTAGCAAGAAAGGCTAAGAGGTTAGAATGGCTTGAGTCTAATGATGTGAAGATGGCAAAAAACATTATATACCTATTGTCAAATAATAGTAATAAATCTCTTAGTGAGATAGCAAGAAATTTGAATTTACATGGAATTAAAACACAACGTGGTGGAATGTGGCAACCAAACTTAGTTAAAAGGTTATTAATCGATAATGGCTACTCAAATATAAATTCTTAAAAAATAAGTAAACATGTACTTAGATTATCCCATCGAATTTTTTAAAATAATCAAATAAAGCATCCCGAACCAAGTCACTTTTGTTGCGTCTAGTTATATTAGAAAGTCTAAATAGACGATCCTTTTCAGTTGCATCTAGCCTCAAAGTAAGAATACCATCGCGCAACTGCTTAGCATAGAATTTCTTGTAATGTAACTGTGTATTTTCCATAATTAAAATTTTGTTATAACAATAAATATACACCCATGAGTCAGAAATCAAAGGCACTAGGAATTCTAAACGAACGCAGGCTGTTATTGAAAGAAAATATGGAAGCCTTTTTGCATGAGCGTAACAGATTGCAACGAAGACTTAATATAATGATTGACCATATAGAGCTAGCAGATGTTGAGCTGGCAGCTATTGATATTCAATTAAAAAACCTTGTTAAAAAGGACTGCTTCGATGTTCAAATTCACATAATTCACGGTGAGCATGACACCAATAATCCAAAGTTGATGATGGAAATAATTATTGAAAACCACCCGCCAATATTCAAACTTTTAAGCCAATATGATCTAGCCATTTATTCAGACAGAGATAATCCAACAGATAAAATGCTTTTAAAATCACGGTTAATTCAAGTTGTGGAGGACTGGTTATCTACAGATAGATCTATTTCAAAGCTGTTAAGTGATCCAGATAAAAAATTAGACGAAGCGCTTGAAAATTATCTTAACGACAGCACTTTTGAACGAAAAATAAGACGTGCCGCAGCATTTTTCCCAATAATGCTTAATGATTGATAAGAACCATGATTTCAACAGTACTCACGTTGATTAGACGAAGGATAAAAAAGTATCTTTTTTTATCCTTCTAGCCATAATATTGGGCCTAGGCTTTACAAACTCTTATTTCGCTTCTTAGCGACAAGATCGGTACTAAAAAAGCTATTTTAACCAAGCCTTTGATAGGTCTCATCATAAATATCTCTTAGTTTTCTACCATTATATCTCCAATAAGGGCCTGGCGCAAAAAGATAATCATACACCTTTTCCAAGTGCAAGTTTAGTGGCGATAGATAAGCTGGTATTTACCTAGTCCTTTCTCCATGTGGAAGATAAGTGAAGCTCCCCTTTTCAACGAAAGATGCAGCTATAATGCGATGATTGAGTTTGTGACTATCAGGAAATTAAAGGGTTAAAATCTTATATAATTTGTTCAGATAAAATATTGGATAAAAAAGTAAGAACAT
>JBIKRO010000135.1:0-4281 GCA_044349095.1 Aquirufa sp.
AAAATGTGTTCGAAAGAAGGAAATATCTTCTTTTGGGGGTATTCCTCATTTAAAAAATTACTGAGTTCATCTAGATGTGTACCCCATCCTGCTTCCAAAACAATATTTTTCCAGTCCTCCACTAACCATTCATCTAAATTTAGTCTTAAATTGCTCATCAATTATATCGTATGAAAGAATCAAACACAAATAAATATATAATCTCTGTAGAAACCACATACATACCAGATTATGAAATGCAATTACCTTATAAATACTTTTATACGTACGAAATTACGATCCAAAACTTATCGGATCAAACAGGCCAACTGGTAAGTCGTTACTGGGAAATAAAAGATGGATCAGGAATAAATGAGGTAGTGAATGGTTTGGGGGTCGTAGGCCAACAACCCATTATTGAACCTGGGGACAGTTTTACCTACACATCAGGATGTCCTTTAATTTCGGCCATTGGCAAAATGGAAGGGTATTACATATTTTTGAATTTAGCAGACAATTCTACCTTCAAGGTACAAATTCCACCTTTTGAATTAATCCCCAACTTTGCGTTAAATTAAATGAATCGATTCTTATTTAACTTAAGAGCAAGAAATGCGCATGGATTACATTCCCCATTTGTCTATGAATTATACACACAAATCATCAATCCATGCTTACACCAAAGCGGGAAATTAAGCGCTTTGCTGGCAAGCGAATTATCTAATTACCAAGGTAAATCCGTAGAAAACATTAAGTTGAAAGTTCAAATTATAGATATAAATCAATTTGACAGCGAAAATCTTAATGTGAATTTTGAGGATGTTTTACTAATCGAAAATATTCGAAAGCCAAACAATTTAGCTCGTTGGAATCAATTAATCGAACATCAGAAAATTGTATTTTCGATTGAATTATATGAAATAGGACTATTATTTTTCAATCCAATAGCCCCTAAACAACATTTTGTATTTAAAAAATCTTAGGCTAAAATTGGAGTAATTATTTTACCCGCCACATCAGTTAATCTAAATGACCTCCCTTGAAAAGGATAGGTTAATTTTTCATGATCCAAACCTAATATGTGCAAAATAGTTGCTTGAAGGTCATGAATATGTGCTTTCCCTTCTACTCCTGAGTACCCAATTTCGTCGGTTGCCCCATAAGTAAATCCTTTTTTTACGCCTGCACCCGCCATCCAAATGGTAAATGCGTCAGGGTGATGGTCACGACCTAAAAAAGGAGCTGGTTTATTATCTCGATTTTCTTGCATGGGAGTGCGACCAAATTCTCCACTCCAAACCACCAACGTTTCATCCAATAAACCCCTTTGCTTTAAATCAAATAACAAAGCACTCATTCCTTGATCTGTTTCTTTACACTTAGTCCGCAATCCTATTTCCAATGCTTCCGAAGCACTAGACCCGTGCGTATCCCAACCCCAATCGTACAATTGAATAAATCGTACTCCATTTTCAGCTAATTTTCTAGCTAAAAGGCAATTGTTGGCAAAAGAAGGAGTTCCGATGGTCGTCCCGTATAAATTATGAATATATTCTGGCTCATCACGAATATCCATTACATCAGGTACGGAAGCTTGCATTTTAAATGCCATCTCATATTGAGAAATTCGGGTTAATATTTCAGGATCCTGATATTCTTCGTATTCTCTTTGATTTATTTCATTGATGGCGTCAATAGTGCTACGTCTATTCTCGCGAGAAACTTGACTTGGGTTTTCAACATACAAAACTGGCTCGCCTGTGGACCTACAATGTACCCCTTGATAAATGGAAGGCAGAAAACCACTCCCCCAAATACTCTTTCCTCCTTCTGGATATTTATTTCCTGAGGTAAGTACTATGAACCCTGGCAAATTAGCATTTTCAGAACCTAAACCGTAAACAGCCCACGCACCCATTCCAGGCCTTCCTAAACGTGCACTTCCTGTTTGCATAAATAACTGCGCAGGAGCATGATTAAATTGATCCGTATGCATGGCTTTTAAAAAACAAACTTCATCGACCACATTTTGGAAATAAGGCAAATAATCCGACACCCAGGCACCTGATTGGCCAAATTGATTGAATTTACCTTGAGGTCCCAGCATTTTAGGAACTCCTCGAATAAAGGCAAAGGTTTTCCCTTTCAGCAGTTCCTCCGGGCAGTCTTTGCCATGCCATTTGACTAATTCAGGCTTATAATCAAAAAGTTCTAATTGGGATGGGGAACCTGCTTTGTGAATATAAATCACACGCTTCGCCTTTGGCAAAATATGAGCCAATTTAGCCAAAGATTCTTCTTGGCCTAATGGCGTATTCTCGCAAGATCCCAGCATAGAACCGAGAGCCATCATGCCCATCCCTGTAGAACATTGACGTAAAAAATGTCTACGGGTTAAATAACTTAAAGCTCTATTTTCTAGTTCCTGACTCATATTTTACATTTTAGTCACAAATTCATCCAAATTCAACATGGCACTTGCCGCCCATTCATAGCCTTGAATTTTATTCGATGTTTTCATCGACTGTCCCTTGTTAAACAAATTTAGCAAAGTAGTTAAATCTTTAGTTTTAATCGGATGCACAAACATTTTCTTATACATCGCTGCAATTCGCTCTTCAGGCTTATCTGTTTTCATCTTAACCATATCTAAGGCAATTTTATGTGCCACCTCCACAAAAACAGGGTCATTTAACAGTACAAGGGCTTGCAATGGAGTATTTGTTCGCACCCTTCTAACTAAACAAACTTCCCTTGAAGGAGAGTCAAAAGTAAACTGAGAAGGGTAAGGTCCCGTGCGCCTAGTAAATATATAAATAGCTCTTCTATACTGTTCATTCCCTTCACTTTGTTTCCATTTTAAACTACTGTTCACCGCTTGCCATACTCCTTCTGGTTGGAATGGCATGACAGGTTTACCAAACATTTTGGGATTCAACAACCCGGATACAGACAAAGCTTGGTCCCTTACTTGTTCAGCAGATAGTCTGAACCGAGGTCCTCGCGATAAATATTTGTTGTAAGGATCCGTGGCAATGATAGATTTACTCGCTTTAGAATCTTGCTGATAGGTCGATGAACATACAATTTCTTTAATCAAAGCTTTAGGCTTCATATCGTATTTGAAAATAAACTGATAAGCCAAATAATCTAATAATTTTTGATGAGAAGGTTTCGCACCTTGAGAACCAAAATCTTCTAACGTTTCTACAATACCCATTCCAAACAATTGTTCCCAAAAACGATTAGCTACATTCCGAGCAAATAAAGGATTTGAAGCATCCACTACCCAATTAGCAAGTCCAAGACGATTCCTAGGCCATTCAGGCTTAAATTTGTTCATAAATGCGGGGACATCGGGTTGTACAGAGTCACCATGAACAAGCCAATTGCCACGTTTAAATACAAACGTATTTCGACTATAGTCCTTTGGCATTTCTAAATAAATGGGGAAATTATCCGTTTTAGTATTAATTAAAGACAAGAATTCCTCAAAATCATTTTTAATCAGATTTAGTTCTGGCAGTAAAGCAAACCACACAATTTTAAATACATCATCAGCTTTACCGGCCAATTTTCCATTAAAGGCTTCTAGGTAATAGTCTTGCCTTCCCATAGACTTAGGCCATTTCAGAGTCAACAATTTACCTTTTGAGGTGGTGTCCAATTTAACCTTCAAAACAATTTTTCCATCAATACCACCAGCCCTAATTTGCAATATCCCGCCTGGATTTTTTGATGAATACTGAATGAGTAATTGCTTGACCCCATCTGTTTTTAAATTTGGGAGCCGACAACTACCCGTATGTCTTAAGCCTATTTGTGTTCCACCCAATAAAGCGCCCTCGGTAAAATTATCAGCATAATGAGCATGAAACCGTGGTTCTAAAAATTTTACAAATCGGTTTAAATAATTTTTTTGTTCTGTAGGTAAAGAAGAAATTTTGGTTTGAAAATCCGTTAATTTCTGAAGATCTGCTTCTTTAAATTGGCGTATGTTGGGAGCTTCGTCTCCCGTATCCTCGTCCCTAGTATTGTTTAGGAATGCCATGAATTTATAATATTCATCATGCTTGATAGGATCATATGGATGGCTATGACATTGAACGCAAGAAAATGAAGTACCATGTAAAGCATCCCAAGTTGTATTAACACGATCTATGACAGCTGCTACTCTAAATTCTTCATCCACAGTTCCCGTTTCATCATTATTCATCGTATTGCGATGAAATCCTGTGGCAATATAATCCTCATCTTTAGGATTTTTCAATAAATCTCCTGCTAATTGTTTTTTCACAAATT
>JBIKRO010000136.1:0-4276 GCA_044349095.1 Aquirufa sp.
AAGTAGGCAGACCGAGGACGAATTCCCGCCGTATTGAATGAGGTAAAAGATGCTGGGAAATGCCAAAACATACCGTGCATGGTCATCAAATAATCGGGTTTCTCTGCCGTACCCACATCTCGAATGCGTGGCCATTCCGTGTTCCAACCATGGGCTCCGTCATAGCTATGACTCGCTTTGGGCATTCTAAAAAAGGACCATTTTCCTGAGTCTCTTACGCCCAACAAAACAGATTTATGATCCCAGCCTGTAACCCAGATTGGATCAGTAGCCGGATTCTTATTGCCATAAATTCCGCCGGGCCCTGTTACTTCAACAAATTGGTTCCGGCGAATCGCCTTCCAATCTTTGCCATCCCATTCGGCTAATACGCCAGATTCAATGTCAAATTGCTTTAAGGCCTTATCTCCTGACTCACCATTGTTGGAATACACCATCACTCCCTGTCCCGAATAAAGTCCTTTGCCATGTGCGCCGGGCAACAATGCTCCGCTCGTGTTATTGGCAACATCATTGGTCTTCTTTACTTTTACATTACCATCCTCATAAAGCAATTTGGTACTTAAATTATTGACGTCCAGTTCATAAAAACCCTCCTCCATGGTACCTAAAAGTAATTTATTTTGTGGATTTTTAAGATCTCTCGCTAATCCTGTATAGCGGCCTGGTGCCTGCGTATAGGGAATGGTTCGAACATTACCTTGAGAATTAATGGCATAGGGCCCGATAAACAATTGATTGCTCTCTGTGTGAATCATTCGATTCGCAGGTGTTCCACCAATGCTTTCGGGTCTAATTTTTCTACTTAAATCAGGGCCTATTTCATATAGTTTATCGGAGGAACCAAAAGGTAAATGTGGACCATACGTCACGACCCAAAGGCGATTCGCCCACGGAACCACTGCCCCAGTACCACATTCTCCTTCATTATTATAATAGGCCAAATGCGGATAAATCCCGCTGAATTGAGGGTAGGAAGACTTGGGTAGAGATTGAGCGATACTATTAAATATGACTAGACCTATAATTAAGCTGGCCAGTAAAGATTTGGTTTTTGGTATAGACATAATTTGAATAATAATTATTTAATTAATTAACACAGAGGGTAGTTTATTTAAAGGTAAAATAAGCAGTTCCAATGCAATCTTTATTTGATACCAACCGTATCCATTTAGGATTAAACGATTCTGGAAAATCTATATTTTTAATTTCATTAGCCTTAACTGTAATCGTTTTAAATGTTTTAAAGACACCATCTCCCACAACATCCGCTTCAACAGAAAATGTCACATCTAAATTACTTTTATGCCAAATATTTAAAGATTTATTATTAAAATTAAAGGTCAAAAATGGATCAGAGGCTATTCCTTTTTTGATTTCTGAATCAAGCCATACGCCTCCTTCTCCTTGTAATTTACCAAAATTCCACAAGTCATCTGTTTTACCAAACCATAAACCTGACTGAGCTTGTCCAGCTAATGGATTACTGTCATAACCACTACTAAAACGCATGGGCGTGGCCTGGTTTCCTCCTAAAACAAGCATTCCTCGCCAACTACAAAAATCTGGAATAACTCGAAGGTGGGAAGAAATAGGTTTGATTGCCCACAGTTGATTTCCATAAGTATGGTATCCGATTTCATAAAACAATCCATGACAATCCATTAGTGCTCTTTCTGTTTCAACTTCTCTTATACGCATCCATTCGGTATAACTTGTTTCATCAAAAGTTCGACTTCCTTTTGGCAGTCGATATCTTTTCCATTCTTTGATCAATGGGAAATAAACTTTCATAAGAACCGATGCCTTAACCCATCCTGTGGCAATCATGGGTTGACCAGATGCTCCAGCACTCCATACTTCTGTAAATGCTGTTTTTTCGAGAATATTCCATGTTTTACCATCCCATTCTGCCAATCGACCCGCCGACCAATCGCCATTATAATCTTTTTCGTTATAACTATTATTCGTTACGACTACCTTGCCATGTTTCGTGAATCCAGATTTGAAATGTGGTTTCGAACCAGTGGGTTCCTTCAATTCATCCATCAAATTAAACAGTTGTTTTGACTTTAATGTATTTACATCAGCCTCAAAAAACTCTCCTTCCATAGACAAGAAGTATATCTTATTGCTAGGTTCTGTTAAATGTGCCATGGTCGCGGATAGTCTAAAGTTTTTTAGACCTTCAAAAACCCGAACATTACCCAATGTATCTATGGCATAGGGGCCAATAATTAATTGATTTGAAGGGGCATGAATAAATCGATTGGCATAAGTTCCGACGATACTTTCAGCTCTTTTCTTTAATTCCATTTTTTCATTTATTTCATAAAGGCCTGTTCCTGAGCCAGATGTAGATAAATGAGCGACATAAGTAATTATCCAAAGCCGATTGGCCCAGGGCATTAAGCCACCAGTACCTGCCTCAGTCCGAGGGCTATGATTTGCCACCAAAGCTAAATTAGGAAATACTCCACTAACTGATGAATTGTTTTGTCCATTTACTTGAATAGCAAAAGAACCTAACATTGAAGTTAGAGCAATAAAATAAATTTTTATATTTCGCATGGTTAAAGATTTAAGCCCTCGCCGTCCCAGGTTTTTGCATTAATTCATGTAATTCTTTAATATGATTCGTATAAACCCCTCTCGGGTTTGTCGATTTTTTAATGCAAATAGAAGCTGCCTTACCAACGATCTCTCCCATCATTCCACAGGTTTTCATCACGCGCACAGGACCTAATCCTGTTTTTGAAACGCTGATACACCGACCTGCCATAAATAGATTTTTAATATTTCGACTGTATAAGGTCCGATAAGGTGCCCAATACACTTCTCCATATTGGTATTCAACACCACGTGTATAATCGGCTACAAATTCATTGTTTTCAAAGCCATTTTTAAATTCCTTTTTAGGAGAATGTAAGTCCACGTGCCATGAACAGGGAAAAGCAGGATCCTCAAATTTCCTTTGTTTTTTAAAGTCTTCCGCATCTAAAATAACATCTCCCATCAGTCGGCGTGATTCCCTTTTTCCGGCAATAAAAGCAGACCAACCCAAACGGTGTTTGGGGTACATTTTATCTACATTTTTTATCACATCCCAAGCGCCATACATCGCCCTAAAATTATGATCACGAATCATTTCGATTTGGTTTACCTGATCCTTATTGAACCCACTCTCCCAATACCACATGTTGGCAAAAGACTGCAAGCCCTCCTTGCCAAAAGTCTTCACTCCTTTTCTTCCTGGAAACGGTTTATCGGATAAATCCAGGGCCCAAGGGCAACGCGGAAATGGTTGGTTATAATCTCCAATATCGCATTTAAGCGCTAAGGCACTCTTGTCTTTGCACTCACAAGCAAGCACTTCTTCTTTATTGGTTGCGTCTAAGACATTAAACAAATTGGTACTCCCCATTAAATTCTCCACCTTATATTCATAGTCGGCCCCTGCCTTAAAACCAATGGAAGCATCCCCGGTACAGTCGGCAAATAATTTACCTGTCAATCTATACTGACGTGAATTAAGCGTGCTTTGAATAACTAATGAGGAAATTGAATCGCCTTCGGTTTCCACTTTAATGACCCGATGATTAATCAATAGGGTAATGTTGGGTTCTGATTTAACCACCTTTAATTTACGCGCATCGTCGTAATAATTAGCTGCTACCCCATTAAATACCTCTCCATTTCCCTTCTTAATAGGAGGTAAAATTTCATTAACGATGTCCCCTATATGTGGGAACAAGTCTTTGTTGGTATGCCCCTCCGGCCATACCCTTACTTCTGAACTTCCATTTCCACCGAGAACTGGTCGGTCTTGTATTAGGGCCACTTTAACTCCGTTTCGTGCCGCTGCAATGGCAGCACAAGTTCCGGCTAATCCTCCACCTGAAACTATTAAATCAAATTGTCCTCCATCGGCTGGATTTTCGGGCAAGCCTAATAATTGGCGGCGAAATTTGGTCAATGCCGCTACATCGTTGCTGGGTTTAAATGCTGGATCCTTGCAAAACAAAATGGCCTCACAGCGGCCTTCAAAACCCGTTAAATCGTGTAAGGCTAATTTTGCTTGGGTGCCAACTTTCACCATTCCGCCGTCATGCCAGTGCCAAGTAGCACTTTTGGTACCAAAGGTTTCTTTGAGCGCTTTGCCGTTGATTTTTAGTTGGAACTTTCCAGGCGCACCTGGGGCATTCCATGGAGCGACCCAATCTCTGGTTCGCACCCATACTCGGTAAGTCCCGGCTGTTGGGAATTTAATATCTGT
>JBIKRO010000071.1:0-14398 GCA_044349095.1 Aquirufa sp.
TTTTCTATCATTTGAGCGCAATTACACCTCCTATTTTCCTTTGACGATTACCAAAATAATTAAAGGATTGGAGGTTTTGGCACCCTTACAGGAAATAGCCATAGGAGATCATGTAATGATTCGAAACCAAGAAATCATACCGGCAGATGCCATTCTGTATCGAGGGAATTCTGAGTTAGATTATAGTTTTGTGACGGGGGAAAGTGAAAAAGTGAATATCAAAGAAGGGGATTCTATTTATGCTGGGGGAAAACACCAAGGGGAACTCATTGAAATTGTTATCGTCAAAGAGCTAAAGCAGAGTCACTTAACCCAATTATGGGAAGATCAAGTCTTCAAAGATCCCATTCATAAAACGGAGAATTGGGAGAACTTTGCGAACAAAGTGGGTGTTTATTTCACCTACGGATTAATTAGTCTGGCCACTGTGGTGGGTACTTATTGGTACATCTACGACCCGAATAAATGGCAAAATTCAGTAGTCAGTATTTTAGTTATTGCCTGTCCATGTGCGCTTGCAATTTCGTATCCATTTGCCCTGGGACACGGAATGCGCTGGTTGGCAAAATTCAAATTTTTCATTAAAGACACCCAATCCTTAGAAAGGTTGGCACAAATAGACACCATCGTTTTTGACAAAACAGGGACGTTAACTTTAAATGCAAATCAAGGAGCTAAAGAGCAATTTAGACGTCCATTAACCAACATTGAATGGTCTAATATCTATTCATTGGTTAATCAATCCACGCATCCGATCTCAAGGCAGGCTAAAAAATACATACAACATAAAGGTATTAGTCAAGGCCCAAAACCTGACCTATTTAGTGAAATTACTGGTAAGGGTTTAGCGGGAAATTTTAATGGGATTACGTATCGAGTGGGTTCAGCTCAGTTTACAAATTATCCCTTGCAAGCTTCAAATACATATCAAATGTCTGAATCCCAACTATACATCCAGATAGATAAGGAGCCAGTTGGTTACATCGAATTTCCATGGGAAAATAGGCCAGGGGTGGAGTTGATGTTGCGCCAGCTACAATCCCAATACGATGTTTATTTACTTTCAGGTGACAAAAAAGAGCATGCAGCGCACATATTAGACTGGTTTCCAGATCCTTCATCATCGTGCCAATTTGAATGCAGTCCCATGGATAAAATGAATTTCATTAAGTCCTTACAAAATCAAGGAAAAAAAGTGGCCATGGTTGGGGACGGTTTGAACGATGCGGGCGCCATCAAACAAGCACATATAGGCATTGCCGTTTCAGATGATCATTTACATTTTACACCTGCGAGCGATGCCATTTTACAGGGAAGTGCATTGCCCAATTTACGTAAATTCATATCCTTTGCCCAGGATGGCCTTAAATTAATCAAATTTAGCTTTGTGATCTCACTCGTTTACAATGCCATCGGATTAAGTTTTGCTATCCAAGGAACCTTATCCCCATTAATAGCCGCTATTCTAATGCCTGTGAATTCTTTTAGTATGTTATTGATTGCCAACGCAGGAATGAACTACCAGGGAAAAAATTTAAAAAGAGAACATAAATCATATAATTAATTCATTAACATGATTATAATCATGTTTTCTGAAACCGCAAAATTGGAAATTTGACTCATCAAAAATATGCTTCAAATGGCAATAATGTACATCATGATTGGATTGAGTTTGAGCATGTCCATTGGATTTGTGATTGCGTTTATCTGGTCTGTCAAATCGGGCCAACAAGATGATTTAACTACACCAGCCATGCGCATTTTAATGGATGAAAATAAGACAAAAAACAGAAATCTATGAGCACAAAATCAAACCCATTAGAACAATTTTATTACGACAACAAAGCTGTTCGAAATTTTGCCATTGCCACCATCATTTGGGGAATTGTGGGCATGCTAGTTGGCGTAATCATCGCCACACAATTATTTGAACCCGCAGCAAACTTTACTCAATATGGATCTTTTGGCAGAATTCGACCCCTTCATACCAATGCGGTCATTTTTGCTTTTGTGGGAAATGCCATTTTTGCTGGGGTGTATTATTCGTTGCAAAGACTGTTAAAAGCAAGAATGTTCAGTGATTTCCTAACAGGCTTTCACTTTTGGGGTTGGCAAGCTATTATCGTTGCTGCCGCCATCACACTTCCGTTAGGAATTACGACCTCCCATGAATATGCGGAATTAGAGTGGCCCATTGACATAGCCATCACTTTAGTTTGGGTTGCCTTTGGTATCAATATGTTTGGAACGATATTAAAAAGAAGGGAAAGACACTTATATGTAGCTATTTGGTTTTACATCGCCACATTTGTGACCGTAGCGGTTTTGCATTTGACCAACACGATGCAATTACCTATTTCGGTTTTCAAATCTTATTATGTGTATGCGGGAGTTCAGGATGCATTGGTACAGTGGTGGTATGGTCATAACGCGGTGGCATTCTTTTTAACCACACCATTTTTGGGGTTAATGTATTATTTCTTGCCCAAGATGGCCAATAGGCCGGTTTACTCGTACCGCTTATCCATATTACACTTTTGGGCCTTAATCTTTATCTACATCTGGGCGGGACCGCATCATTTATTGTACTCTAGTTTACCAGATTGGGCACAATCGTTAGGGGTCGTTTTCTCCATTATGTTAATCGCTCCGTCTTGGGGCGGTATGATCAATGGCCTTTTAACCTTAAGAGGAGCATGGGATCAGGTGAGAGAAAATACGATATTGAAATTCATGGTGGTGGGCATAACCACCTATGGCATGGCCACCTTTGAGGGGCCTATGTTAAGTTTGAAAAACATTAATGCCATTGCGCACTTTACAGACTGGATCGTGGCTCACGTCCATGTTGGTGCATTAGGTTGGAATGGTTTCTTGATCTTTGCAATTTTATATTGGATGATCCCTCGGATATTCCAAACCAAGCTTTATTCTGAAAAGCTTTTAAAATCACACTTTGGGATAGCTACAATTGGCATTGCGTTTTATGCCATCCCCATGTACATTTCCGGATTTACCCAAGGAATGATGTGGAAACAATTTACCGCTGAGGGAAATCTTCAATATGGGAATTTTTTGGACACCACGTTACAGCTAATCCCCATGCATCAAATGCGTGCTTTTGGAGGAACATTGTATTTGATTGGCGCCATTTTAATGGCCATCAATTTATTCAAAACCATGTCAAAGGGAGCTTTGTTGGCGAATGAACCTGCGGAAGCACCTGCCTTAATTACGATTGAAGAAATAGCGCCAGATGTCCATTGGCATCGTTGGATTGAAAAAAGACCGATCCAATTATTGGTCGCTTCTTTAATCATGATTTTGATAGGGTCCTTAGTTGAGCTCGTACCCACCTTCATGATTAAATCGAATGTGCCAACCATCGCGGCCGTAAAACCCTATAGTGCTTTAGAGTTAGAAGGAAGAGATATTTATATCAGAGAAGGTTGCGTGAGCTGCCATTCGCAATTAGTCCGACCCATTAGAAGTGAAACTGAGCGCTATGGCGAGTTCTCTAAATCAGGTGAGTTTGTATATGACCATCCATTTTTATGGGGATCCAAGCGTACTGGACCAGATTTACATCGCGAGGGTGGAAAATATCCCAACTCCTGGCATTATCACCACATGCGGGAACCAAGCTCCATGTCACCGGGATCAATCATGCCCGCCTATGATTGGCTTTATGAACAAACACTCGATACGAGCATGACTCAGAAAAAATTAGAAGCCATGAAAACGTTAGGCGTGCCTTATACTGATGGCCAAATTACAAATGCGGTGAGTGATTTAAATCGACAAGCGAAGGAGATTCAAACGCAAATGGAAACTGAGAAAATTAAAATAGGAGCCGATAAAGAGATTATTGCTTTGATCGCTTATTTACAAAGATTAGGAACCGACATCAATAAAAAACAATAATATGTTTAAGCAATTCATTTCCGTAATACCTGGAGCCGATATTTTCATGATTTCCTCCTTATGCATTTTTATGGCCTTTTTTGTACTGGTGGGGTTATATCTATTGTGGATGGACCCTACTCATACGGTCAAAATGCAAAATTTGCCCTTAGAGAATAATGAATTTAAACCAAAATTTTAGCGAACATGGAAACCATTTATTTAGAAAATTGGCTTATCAGTTTGGTCATTTTAACAAGCATTGTCATATTACTTGTCACCGTGCAATTGAATATAACTTTAAATAAATTAACCCAAACTCAATCGACTAAAAAACCCTTGAGTTGGTGGCAGACATTCACTGGATTACGACCTATAGACCAGGAAAAAGATATTATGATCAAAGATTCTCATGATGGAATCATTGAGTTAGACAATCCGACACCGCCTTGGTTTATGTATTTATTCTATTCAACTATATTATTTGGGGTAATTTATATGGTCAATTACCATGTCATTCAAGATGGAAATACGCAAGAAACCGAATATAAAACAGACATGGCTAAAGCGGAAAAAGAGCGGGCCACCTACCTGAAAAAATTTGCTACATCGATCAATGAAAACAATGTGGTCTTAGCGAAATCAAAAAAAGATTTACAAGAGGGTTCCACCATCTACAATACCAATTGTGTGGCTTGCCATGGAAATTTAGGGCAAGGGGGAGTGGGGCCCAACTTCACAGACAATTTTTGGATTCACGGAGCGGGTATCAAAGATTTGTTTAAAACGATTACCAACGGGGTACCAGAAAAAGGGATGATTGCCTGGAATAAGACATTAAATCCATTGCAAATCCAACAAGTGGCCTCCTTTATTTTAAATTTCAAAGGAACAAATCCACCAGGGGCCAAGGAACCTCAGGGAGTAGAAATCAAATAAAACACAATCAATCATGATGAACCTTAGAAAAAATGTTGGGAAAATGGACCAAATCGTCCGTATTTCATTAGCCGTTGCCATTGCCATTTTGGCTTATTCAGGAATCATTCCGAAAGACATTAGTCTAGCCGTCTATTTAGTGTCCCTTTTTATTGCGCTTACAGGCTTTGTTAGAATTTGCCCGCTTTATAAAGTTTTGCACAAAAGTACCACCCGAGAAGAACCACCACATTATAGTTAATAAAAAGGTCCGCTCAAACGGACCTTATTTGTATGTCTAAATTTAACCTAGAAAATGATGATTATCGCAATCATCTAGCCAATCAAACCAAAGACGGGAAAAGACTATGGATCTACCCTGGAAGAATTATAGGCAGTTTATATCGAGCTAGAACCTATTTTTCATATGTGCTCTTAATCTTGTTGTTTGGATTGCCTTGGTTGGAAATTTCGGGCCAACCGGTTTTCATGTTTAATGTAATGGAACGTACTTTTATATTCTGGACTGTTCCATTTTATCCACAAGATTTTCATTTAGTCGCCTTAGGGATTGTTTGTTTTTTAATCTTCATTAGTTTGTTTACGGTGTTATTTGGCCGAATATGGTGCGGTTGGGCTTGCCCACAAACTATATTCATGGAAATGCTATTCAGGAAAATTGAATATTGGATCGAAGGAGATGATAAGGCACAAAGGAGATTAGATGAGGGTCCATGGAACGCGAATAAAATTCTTAAAAAAACGAGTAAGCATTTCTTGTTTTTAGTTTTGGCCTTTGCCATTTCAAATACCTTTCTTATGTATATCATTGGGAAAAAAGAATGGTTAAAATTGGTCATGGAGCCACCCACAAACCACTTTATTGGGCTGATGGCCATCTGGATTTTTACATTTGTATTCTATTTTGTCTTTGCCCGGTTTAGAGAAATCGTTTGTATGGTAGTCTGTCCCTATGGAAGATTGCAAGGGGTTTTATTGGACAACAATTCTATTTTAGTACAATACGATCATAAAAGGGGAGAGCCCAGAGGCAAATTATCTAAGGAGCCAACATCCATAAATCAAGGAGATTGCATTGATTGCCACTGGTGTGTACGTGTTTGCCCGACGGGCATTGACATACGAAATGGGAGTAATCAATTGGAATGCATCGGCTGTACTTCATGCATCGATGCTTGTGATGAGGTCATGGAAAAAATCAATAAGCCCACTAATTTAATTCGCTATGATTCACTCAACGGCGTAAATTCAGGCACTAAGCTTAAATTCACAAACAGAATTGCCGCCTATAGCTTTGCATTAATCGCCATTCTAGGTGTATTTGCATATTTACTTGTCATGCGAAAAAACTATGAGACGACTCTTTTGCGTATGCCAGGAATGACGTATCAATATGATGAAAAAACACATGAGGTCAGTAATTTATACCAAATCGAAATTTTAAATAAATCCAAAGGCAATCAGCACTATAAAATCACGGTGGTGCCACCCATGAAATTAATTTGGGTTGGAAAGGGGATAAGCATGATTGAAAATGGAAAAATGGCCAAAGGTGAGTTTTTCATCAAGGGGCTGTTAGGCCAACAACCTAGACATGAAAAATTGCCCATCATGGTGACTGATTCTGAGGGGGATACGGAAGTAATTAAAACAAGTTTTATACAACCAGATGAATAATAAAAAGCAATTTGAGTTCCATTGGGGACATGGAATCATTATTACATTTATCTTTTTCGGAGGATTTATGGCGTATTTCTACATAAATATGACCCATGAAAATATTGACCTAGTAGGGAAGCAATATTACCAAGAGGGACAAAATTTTCAAGAGAAAATCAACGAGCGAGATGGGGCTACTCATTTAATTGAAAAACCCGAATATGAGTTTAGCGAGGATTTTCAGGCGCTTCGAATTACTTATCCGAGTGCAATACAAAAAATATCCTTGGTCTTTTATCGACCATCGGATTCTAAACTAGACCAACAAATTAACCTGTCGAAATTAACGGGTGATTTTCAAATAGTCAAAACTTCATTTTTAAAGAAAGGACCTTGGAAATTATCCATTCATTGGACTCAAAACAATCAAAAATATCAGGAAGAGCATCGCGTAATTGTGCCATAATTAAATCAGTATGAATACTTGGTATTACAATTTCTTTATTGGCTTAGCAGGTAGTTGGCATTGCCTGGTCATGTGTGGTCCCATCGTTTCCTCCATTAAATCAAATGGACATTCAAGTTTCCGAATGATTCTTTATCCTATGGGCCGCATTTTCATGTATGGCATCATGGGGTATTTAGTGGCCGGAGTGGGTTCTATATGGCTTTTTCCATCTTGGTGGTATGTGTATTATATTTTGGCAGGTATTTTGATCATCTTAGTTATGACAAAAAAGATAGGGGATGGGCTATTCCTATTTCTATATGAAAGTGTGGGCAAATATTTACGAAAAAGAGGGTTACAGTTAGGTCGTTTAGGATATTTTTTGGCGGGAATGGCCAATGGATTAATGCCATGCGGTTTAGTGGTGGCAGGATTAAGTATTGCGATGATCCAACCCAATCCTTATGTAGGATTTTTGAGTATGGTGAGTTTTGGAATAGCAACCATTCCTGCTCTTCAAATTTATGTTTGGGGCATGAAAAAAATAAATTTAAAACCGCTTATTTATCTAGGCTGGGCTATATCCATCGTATTGATTGCCCGAGGAACGTGGGGAATTGGGATGAATCAATCCCATTATTTAACGCATTCCAAACTTAATCCGATTATTTGTCATCCATTTTCAAAGTAGCCCTTTAGTATTTCAAATTGGCCAGCTCCAAAGGTTTTAAAATTTTCATTTCGCTTCCCTTTATTTCTACAAGGCCTTCTTTTTTAAATTCACTTAGGGTTCTGATGACCGATTCAGTCGCAGTACCCACTCGGGAAGCTAAATCCTCTCTGGATAATTTCATGGTGATGGGCTCATCTAGGCTTTTTCCATAGGTTTTGGCTAGCTCAACTAATGCGGCTGCGACACGCATGCGAAGCGATTGATAGGCCATCGACATTAAAACAGCTTCATTTTTGATTAAGTATTTAGTCAGTTCTTTTCTGAAGAATATTTCCAAATGGATATTTTCTTTGATGATGGCTTGAAAATCTTTGGCTGAAATACTGATGACGGTTGAATCTTCTAGTGCTTCGGCCGATTCTCTATAAATTTGATTTTCTAAAATGTCGACAAATCCAAAAAACTCACCTTCTTGAACAAAAGATGTGATAAAATATTTTCCATCGCGGTTCGTGTGGTAGGTTTTGATTTTCCCTTTTTGGAGAAAATACAAACGGGCTGGATTGTCACCTTCGGAATATACAACTTGCTTTTTAGTGATGGTCGACGACCTTTTTTCCTTCGGATAATGGACAAAATCTAAAAATTCTAACGCTTCATGGGCAAGTGCCACTTCTGAATGTGAATCATTTTGTAAAGAAGTATATCCTTCAAACTTTTTGAGTCGTGACTCAATGGCTTTAAGCAGTTCCACTTCTTGGAATGGTTTCGTCAAATAGTCATCGGCGCCCATTTCCATCCCCTTACGCATATGAGATCGATCCGTTTTGGCTGTTAAGAAAATGAAAGGGACTTTGCTTAAGACTTCGCTACTTGAAAAAACCTGAAGCACACCATATCCATCTAAATGGGGCATCATGATGTCGCAAATGACGATATCGGGTGTCGATAATTTAGCCAACCGAACACCTTCGATTCCATCAGATGCTTTCTCCACTTGATATCCAGACAGTTCTAATAGTTCTGCGGTGTTTTCACGGATATCAAGATTATCTTCAATGATTAATATTTTAGTCATTATTATGGTTTTTAGTTGGTATTTTAAAATACAGATTAGTCCCTTTATTTAATTCGCTAGTTATTTTTATTTCACCACCAAGTAATTCTAAGTAACGGTCGATTAAGTGCAAGCCCAAACCAGTACCTTGAATCACGTTGACATTTCCTCCACGGAAAAAGCGCTCAAAAAGATGCTTTTGGTCTTCTTGGCTTATGCCAACTCCTTCGTCAATGATGTTAATTTCAATAAATTCTTCGGTTGCATGAAGGCGAAGAATTACGTTTTTATTCGAAAATTTCAATGCATTGGATAGACCATTCAATAAGATTATTCTAAGGATGGAACTGTCGGAATGGAAGGTTGGCAATCCCTCAAATTCTAAAATAATTTGTTGATTTCCTTTTCTAAAAGCACTTAATTCGGTTACAACATTCTCAAAAAATAATGATAATGGAATCGTAGATAAGTTTAGTTCTATTTTGCCGTCCTCTAATTTTCCAGCCGACAAAAACTCTTCTAATATTTCGGTCAGATTGGAAACGGATGATTTGATGCGATTAATGTGAAGAAGGCGCTTTTCTTGATCTGTTTCCTGTTGATATTTTTCAATTAAGGTGGCTGAGCTCAGAATAGCTGTTAGGGGAGTCCTGAATTCATGAGAAGCCATGGAAACAAAACGGGTTTTCAGGTCGCCTAACTCAATCTCTTTTTGTAATGAAATTTCAAGTTCCTGCGTATTCTTTTCTAATTTTTCTAGGGTATTTTGTAATGCTTGGGTCCGCGTTTTTACTTCTTCCTCCAGCGTCTCATTTAATTGGTTTACTTCTTGATTTTTCAAGATCAACTCCATTTCGACTTGGCGTTTTAACGTCACATCGCTCACAAAGGCAATGTAATATATTTGCTCATTTTCTTTAAAGTGGCTTAGGCTAATCTCGATAGGGAAGAGTGACTCGTCCTTTCGCTTTGCTTTAAGGTCCAAACCTATTCCCATGGGCCTAGAAATGGCGGAAGAATTTAAATGACTTAAATGACCATGGTGGCGATCTTTAAGGTGATTGGGGATCAGAATAGAAATATTTTTGCCGATGAGTTCATGATGTTCAAAACCAAACAATCGGTCAGCAAAATAATTGGAAATTAAAATTTCAAAGGAGGCATTTGTCACTAAAATACCGATGGCAGCTTCATTAAAAATGGCCTCAAATTGGAATGAACTAGGAAGTTGCTTAGTAACCATAAAACCTTAAATATGTTTTAATTTACAAAAAAATAATTACATATCGTTATAAAATAATAAAGCCAGGAACTATAAGTCCCTAGCTTTATGTAATCCTAGTTCTAAAAATTACCAATTAAACTCAAATACCTTCTTTTTTTTTCGAGATGGTTGTGGTTTTTAATTTTTCAGTATTAATAATCAATTAAAATTTTCGACCAAAGGCTTAAATCCAGCCACATAAACTTATATGTCAGTATAAATAATATGAATTAGTCTTTTTAAGTTTGTAGCTTCATTTAAATCGATTCAATTTGAGAAAGTCCATACTTTATTTGTTTGCCTTGTGCACACTTATATTTAATTCAATTCAAGCACAATCAGGGGCAAAAGGTAAATTTACAGGAAAGTCCATCGACGAAATTACTCAGGAAATCATTCCATTTTCTAGCATTAGATTAATGAGTGGAAACCCACAAAAAGCAATTGCTGGGACTATTGGGAATGAAAAAGGAGATTTTGTCGTAGAAGCACCCTATGGAACGTATGATTTGATCATTGAAAGCGTAGGTTTTGAGCCTATCACCTTAAAAAATCAAATACTCTCTAAAGAAAAATCCAGTATCAATTTAGGAACAATCAAAATCAAAACGAGCACGAAGACCTTAGCAGAAGTGACCGTAAAGGGTCAGAAAGCCAGTATGGAACTCGCATTGGACAAACGGATATTTAATGTTGGGACCGATTTGGCCAATAAAGGAGCTACCGCAGCAGAAATTTTAGGTAATTTACCCTCGGTACAAGTCGATGGAGAAGGTGGAGTAAGACTTAGAGGAAGTGAAAATGTTCGGATTTTAGTCGACGGAAAACCATCGACCATGGTGGGAATGAGTGGTGGCGGATTGGCTGGTTTACAGGGGAATCTCATCGACAAGGTTGAAATTATCACCAATCCATCTGCCCGCTATGAGGCTGAGGGAATGGCTGGAATCATCAACATCGTGTTAAAGAAAAATACGACCCAGGGATTTAATGCGGCATTTGAAAGCACTACGGGGTATCCAGAAAATTTTGGGGCCACGGCAATTCTTAATTACAGAAAAGATAAATTAAACTTTTTCGTTAATTATGGTTTGTTATATCGCCGCTCACCAGGCAGAAGTAATATTTACCAAGAAATTTATGTTCCCGGACAAACCAATTACACCCGTCAAAATAATAAAAATAACGTCACGGGAACAGTTAATAATGTTCGTGGAGGGGCCGATTATTTCTTCAATGAAAAAACAATATTAACGGGTTCCTATATTTTCAGAAGAATGGATACAGAGCGTATTTCGGACTTCCATTATGACGATTATCAAAAATCGCTGAGTAATTTATACGCTGTAACTGATCGCCAACAAGTGGAAACAGAGGCGGAACCCAATTCAGAATATGCCTTAACGTTTAAAAAGTCATTCGCAAAAAAAGGGAAAGATTTCACAGCAGATCTTCGATATTTAAATTATTGGGAAAAATCGGATCAGACCTACACCCAAATAAGTAAAAAAGCGGATGGCAAAGCATGGCCCGAGAATTCAAAAATCCAACGAGCTGTCAATGACGAATTTGAAAATCAATGGATATTAACAGCCGACTATGTGAACCCTGTTGGCAAGAATGCAAAAATAGAAACAGGTTTAAGAACAAGTTTCCGTGACATGATCAACGACTACATCGTGACTGAAAAGCAACCCAATGGACTTTTCGAGGTTATGCCAGGCTTCCTAAACAAGTTTATCTATAAAGAGAACATTTCAGCGGCCTATGCGATTTTTGGCAATAAAATAAATAAATTCTCCTACCAATTGGGCATACGTGGTGAGGTTACCGACATACAAACTGAACTAGAAAAAACGGCGGAAAAGAATCCTCGTAACTATGCCAATTTATTCCCAAGCATGCATTTTACCTATGCTGTATCGCCGGAAAAATCATTTCAGTTAGGTTACTCGCGCCGAGTAAGACGTCCTACCTACAATGAATTAAGTCCTTTTGTGACTTATTCCGACAATCGGAATTACTTTTCAGGTAACCCTGATTTAAATCCTGAATTCACTGATTCCTATGATTTGGGAGGATTGAAGTATTTGGAAAGTGGAACTTTGAGTGGTTCTTTATACTATCGAAATACCAACGGGAAAATTGAGCAGATTAGAAGCGTGGATGCCAACGGATATTCCAAAAGGCTTCCATTAAACTTCTCCAACATGCAATCCATGGGTGCCGAGTTTACTAGTTCGAATAATGTAAATAAATTCTGGAAAGCAGATTTAAGCTTAAACTTGTTCAGAGCCATCACAGATGCACGTAATTTAGATGCAAGCTTTTATAGCGATACCTATTCATGGTTTGTGCGACATACTTCTCGGGTGAAATTAGGAGCCGGTATCGATGCTCAAATCAGAGCCAACTACGAAGCCCCACAGAAAACACCACAAGGATCTAGAGGCTATATGTCTTGGATGGATTTATCTGCGAGTAAAGATATCATGGACGGAAACGGAACCATAACATTTAACGTATTAGATGTGTTTAGTTCTCGCATCATGCGATCTGAGATCAAAGGTGTCGGCTTTTTTACAGAGGCTGAAATGCAAGGACGCTTAACACAATTTAATTTCACGTTTAATTACCGATTTAAAACCACCAAACAAGCAGCCAAACAACGCCGCAGTATGATGGATGAAGATAACTAAAACCATGAAAAAACATTTATTATTATTAGCCTGCGCTGGACCCATTTTCCTGTATTCATGTATGAATAAATTGGAAAAAGACACCTACCAAGTGATCGTAGAGGACCAAGATAATTTAGCTGAAAAAGCGCAAGCAGCTCGAGACAAAACACCGATCAAAATTGCCCCAGGGTTTAAAATAACTCGTTGGGCTTCTGATTCCTTAGCCATCGACCCTGTATCTATGGACATCGATGATCAAGGCGCGGTTTTTTTAACCAGAACAAACCGACAAAAAAATTCGGAATTTGACATTCGTGGACATCGGGATTGGATGACCGAATCCATAGGACTGCAGACGGTGGAAGATCGTAGAGCATTTCTAAGAAAGACTTTTGCTCCAGAAAAAAGCGCTCAGAACGAATGGTTGAAAGATTTAAATGGAGACGGATCTCACGATTGGAAAGATTTGGCTGTTGAGAAGGAAGAGATTTGGAAAATTGAAGATAAAGATGGAGATGGTTTTGCGGATCTTTCCAGCCGAGTTTTCAATGGCTTTAATGAAGAAATCACGGACGTTTCAGGAGGAATCTTGGTACGTAAAAAAGATGCGTTTATTGCCGTGGGACCCGATTTATGGCGATTGGAAAATACTCATAAGAAAGGTTTATGGACTAAGCCAGTTTCAATATCTCACGGATATGGAGTTCACATAGGTTTTGGTGGTCATGGTATGTCTGGCGTCGTAGAAGGACCTGATGGAAAAATTTATTGGCAAATAGGCGATATTGGCGCCAACATCACCGCCGTGGATGGCAAACAATATAAGCACCCAAATTCGGGTGTTATTGTTCGTTCAAATCCTGATGGAAGCAATTTTGAAGTATATGCCTCAGGTTTGAGAAATACACATGAATTTGTTTTTGACACCTACGGGAATTTGATCAGTTCAGATAACGATGGTGATCATCCAGGTGAAAGTGAGCGATTGGTGCATGTGGTGGAAGGTTCGGATGCGGGTTGGCGTTCCAACTGGCAATACGGTAAATATACCGATCCGACTAATAATCTGTACAAAGTATGGATGGATGAGAAATTATTTACGCCTCGTTGGGATGGACAAGCCGCCTACATCATTCCGCCGATCCGTAATTTTCACAATGGTCCTACAGGAATGGTTTTTAATCCGGGAACGGCTTTAGGGAAACAATGGCAAAATCATTTCTTCTTAGTTGAATTTGTGGGCAATGCGACCAATTCACATATTTGGTCTTTCGATTTAAAGCCAAAAGGCGCCAGTTTTGATTTCAAATCAGAGGTGGATGTAGTGAGTGGAATTTTGCCAACGGGCATACGTTTTGGTCCAGAAGGTGCGCTGTATGCGGCGGATTGGGTGTTTGGTTGGGATACTAAAAATTATGGCCGAGTATGGAAACTGGATGTAGATGATAAAAACAAAGACTTAACGGAGGAGAGAGCGCAAACCAAAATCTATATCCAACAAGATTATGCGCTTCAAACTTTGGATCAGTTATCTAATCTTTTAACCTATGGTGACCAAAGAGTTCGTTTAAAAGCACAGTTTGAATTGGTCAATAGAGCTGCTTCTGATCGCTTATTGAACGCCATCAATCAAAAATCAAACCAATTAGCTCGTGTGCATGGTGTGTGGGGATTGGGCCAAATGATTGAAAAAAATAGAAGCTTGGGTGAAAATCTAATTCCTTTATTAAAAGATGAGGATGTTGAATTAAGAGCTCAGGCAGCGAAGGTTTTA
>JBIKRO010000137.1:0-4223 GCA_044349095.1 Aquirufa sp.
GAGTACTAGTTGGCCCGGCAAGATAAATCGAGCCAATTCCTCTGAAACTAATGGGTAGTCTTGCGGCTTTACGGATAAGATGATTAAATCAACATCCGAAATTTTAGCAGAAATAGTATCCACCACTACACCGGCCTTTTGCTCTTGTAATATTTCGCCCCGCTCCTTATTTTTTTCAATTAATAAAAGATGCTCTTTTTGGACCAAATTGTATTGAATGAATGAGTTAGCAAAGGCCATTCCCATATTTCCACAACCAATGATAGCGATTTTCATAACAGATTATTTACCAGAAAATAAGTTCGTTAAAAATTGATCTAAAGCCTCTCCCCTCAAACCCTTCGCAATGACTTTGCCCTCCTTGTCCAACATAAAAGTCATCGGAATGGCAGAAACTTGATAGGCCTGAGCCGCCACAGAATTCCAATATTGAAGGTCGGAAACATGTTTCCAAACTAATTTATCAGCATCTATGGCCTTCAACCAGGCACTTTTATCTTGATCCAAACTTACCCCATAAATTTCAAACCCCTTGTCTTTAAATCGGGCATACGTCTTAATCACATTTGGGTTTTCGCGTCTGCAGGGGCCGCACCAACTAGCCCAAAAATCAATCAATACATATTTTCCGCGTAAAGAAGAAAGGGCCAAACGCTCTCCTGAAGGTTGGCTTAGGGCGATTTCTGGAGCCTCTGAACCTACTCCCACCCCTTTTAATCTTTTTAAATTCTCAAGAAAGGGTTTAACCTGAGGGTGGTTTGGCCTTTCCTTTTTGAAACGAGCACCTACCGCTTCTAAAATAGCTATTTCAGAGTCTGGAGGCAAAAAATTAGTTGCCCACAAAGCCACTAAATTGGTTCCCATCAATGGAATAAGATCTTTGATCTTTTTCATGGTTACCGCTTGAGCCAATGAAAATTCCTTTTGAATTCGCTCTTGAGCCGCAGGATTTTTTTGAATCTCTGCGTTCCACACAGCTACTTTACTTTCTAATTCTCTTGAAATAAGAAGCAATTGGTTCATGTAGGTGAAATTCGGCGTATTTCCCTTGACAGCAAAAATACCTGGCTTGTCGGGTAAATTGATTCCCTCGGCTTGAACGTCTACTATCTCCTTTCCTTCTAAAATTAAAAGTACTTTTTGTGGATTAGGGATGTCATAAAAATTAACGAGGTAGAAACCTCCTTGGTCGATAACTGTTCCTTTAAAATTTACTTCCTTTTGAGCATTTGGCAACATGGAATCTACTTTGATCGCTTGCCCTCTTCCATTAATCCATTCTAAATATATTTTTCGATCGGGGACGACATGAGTTGCTTTCACTTTTACTTGAAATCCCTGACCCATGGACTTTGGGCAGAAAAAACTAAGTACACATAAAATAATAAAAATTCTCATATCTGATTATTTTAATGGTTTAAGGCCTCGCTCACAAGTTGGTTTACTTTTTTAGGATCAGCCGTTCCTTTCGAACGTTTCATTACTTCTCCTATGAACAAGGCCAACAAACCCTTTTTACCTTGTTGGTATTCCTTAACCTTTTCAGGGTAGGCAGCAATTGCTTGGTCTACCCAAGTTTTAAGTTCATCTCCCGACTGCTCCTGAGACCATTTTTGTTCAGTAACTATTTCGGATGGACTTCGTTTCGGGTTTTCAATACATAAAGGAAAAAGCTGTTGGACCGCTAAATTATGCGAAATAACTCCCTTTTCAACTAAATTAATTACCTCGGCGAGGTTTTGGGGACTCAAAACAAATTGATCTATGGATAAATTATGCTCATTCAAATGCGATTTCACGGGGCCCATGAGCCAATTAGAAATTTGCTTGGCATGATTAGCATATTCAAAAACGGACTGAAAATACATAGCCATTTCTCTGCTCTCAGATAAAAAATGAGCGTCGTAAGCAGGTAAATTATATTCATCCATCAACTTCTTCTCTTGTTGCCATGGCAATAGAGGCATCTTAGCTCTAATTTCGGCTAACCAATCCTCCGTAATTTCCAATGGAGATAAATCAGGCTCTGGGAAATACCGATAATCATTCATCGATTCTTTCACCCGCATACTGTTGGTAATGCCTAAATGAGCATCAAAAGTTCTCGTCTCTTGGATAATTTGAATGCCCGAGTTCAACATATCTGTTTGGCGTATAATCTCATGCTCAATCGCTCTTTGGATATTGCGCAACGAATTCATATTTTTAATTTCCACCTTAGTTCCTAATTTATCGGAACCTTCTGGGCGTAGAGATACGTTTACATCGCAACGAAGTGATCCTTCCTCCATATTTCCATCACAAATCCCTAGATAACGTACGAGTTTTCGTACCTCGGAAACCATAGCGAATGCTTCTTCGCTAGAATGCAAAGCAGGTTCTGTAACCATTTCAATTAAGGGAGTTCCTGCTCGATTGTAATCGATAAAACTAAATGGATTATCTCCTTCATGTAATGATTTACCAGCATCTTCTTCTAAATGAATGTGGTGAAAAGGCAAGATTTTATCTCCACTCTTAAGATGGACCAAAATAGAACCACCGAAACAAATGGGAGTTTTATCTTGGGTAATTTGATATCCTTTTGGAAGATCTGGGTAGAAATAGTTTTTCCGGTCAAAATTCTGCCAAGGAGCTATCTCAGAACCCAGTGCCAAACCCATTTTAATGGCAAATTCTACTGCACGGATATTCAGTTTTGGCAAAGTCCCTGGGTGGCCTAAGGTAATAGCCGAAATTAATGTATTCGGATTTTGGCCAAAAAGCACAGGGTCACTTGCAAAAATTTTTGAATTTGTTTGCAACTGAGCATGAATTTCAAGGCCTATGACAGGTTGATATACGATTGGGGAATTAATACTCACAAAGGATATTTAAATTAAGTGAGCAAAGATACTAAAAAGGGTAAATAATTAATGATTAAGCGCTTATTTTACAAGTACAGGTTTTTTTATGATTATAATTGACCCAATAAGCTAAGCTGATCACCACACCTAATAAGATGCCGAAAAGCCAGGCATAAGACTGATTTGATAAAAAGAAATCCACCAACTTTATCAAGATACCTACCCCCAAAAAATACAAGGGAAGTGGTTGGCGATGTTTCCTAAAATCCAAAGCTAAAATAATGGCCGCTAATAAAAAACTGGATATAACTAAAATCCATTCTAGATTAGAACTAAAGGCAAATGAACTCGCTAAATATGGAGCAAAAAACAAGAAAATAGGCAAGCTAAGGCAATGAATAGCACAGGCAATAGAGAGCAAAACCCCCACTTTTTCAATCGCCAATAAATTAACATTTCTATATTTAGACATTTGTTTAATTATTTAATAGATAAGTCGAAAATTAAATCGATATCTGAACTTCCACCAGCTTCATTCCCTGTTTTAACAGCTTTGCCGTTGACAGGCGGCTGATGCTTAAGTATAAGATTAAATTTACCTGCACCTACTGCATTTTGAGTTGTACCACTGGATAACAAGCCAATAGGCAAGCCATTTTTATCTTTATCAATAGCTTTTAGGCTGAATAAAGCTGATGGATCTATTTTAAAAACAAAAAGATGAACGTCACTTTCAGATTCAATATCTTCTGTGATATCTAACTTAGGATTTTTAGTCTCATCATACATATGCACTTCCATAGTATATGCCATATTTTTATCTAAAACAATCTTATCAAATTTCTCAGGAGGAGTTTTTGCATCACCATCTTTATCTTGGAAAGAAAAAGTGCTTACTTTTTTATTTACGTCAGTAAAAATTAATTCTACTGTAGTAATTAGCTCATTATCATCTGTTGGGACAACTTCCTCTTTTTTGCATGAGAAAAAAAGAGAACTCAAGGAAAGAAATAAAACGAATTTTTTCATCGAAATTTTGTTTAAGTGTTTAAGTATCGATAAATGCAATACTGTTGCAAGTTAAGTAAAATATTTTATTTTGCAACAATGTTGCAAAATAAAATTAGGTATTAAGTAATAGGTATTAGGTAACAGGTAAAAGGTATCAGGTAATAAGTATTAGGTATTAGGTAATAAGTAATAGGTATTATTAGGGCAAAAAAAAACCGCGATCTTCCGATGCGGTCTTCTAATAACTTGGAGCTTACTTACTTTCCCGGGTTTGATCCCAGTATCATCAGCGGTGCGGGGCTTAACTTCTCTGTTCGAGATGGGAAGAGGTGAACACCCGTCCTATCGGCTCCATATTCTTATCAA